>CALAFU010000236.1 GCA_937891325.1 uncultured Candidatus Melainabacteria bacterium
CGTCTTGAATTTTTAAACTTGCGCGAGTTTTTGTCGTGTCAATTAAAACAGCCTCATGAAAGTCTGTCATATTCATAATATCGCCAACTTCGCAATCTTCATTTTTTTGCAAAAAATCAACGATATTTAATTTTTCATCATTACCCAAAACATAGTCTATAAAATCATATTCAAGCAATTTATCTCTCTCAATTTGTGCAACACAACCTGTAATAAGCGTTTTAATATCTCCGTGGGTATGTTTTGCGTGTCTCAGCAAATAAAGCGCTTCATCGTCAGATTTGTGAGTTACAGAGCAAGAATTTAATATAAAAAGGTCTGCATCCTTCATATCGCTAACTTTTTCAAAGCCTGCATTAACAAGGTTTTCTTCAATAATTGCGCCTTCAAATTGGTTAGATTTACAGCCCATAGATTTTAATAAAAATGTTTTCATAGGTTAATTATAGCCTAAAAACGTTAAAAAAAAGAGTCCAAATGGACTCAATTAAGAATAGCTGGAAGTATGAAAAAGATTTAATTATATTTAACACCATAGGCGTTCTTTTTCCTATACCACAATGGCTACATGTTGAGGGTAATATTATGACGCGCCATATTGTCCATGTGGACAATATGGCGCGCTTAAAAAATATAATTATAATAAATTAAAACAACTCTGCATTAAAGAAGATGCCTTCTTCAGAGACCTCTTCAAAAAGTTCTTCCTCTTTTTTTAGAGATTGAACCGTATGAGGGTGCAAATCAATAAATACGTCAAAATCTTCTTCAATTTTGCCGATTATGCGCCAAATTTTTTCGCGTTGCTCTTTAGATTGTTCTTTGTTGAAAATTGCAACAAGTTCTATGTCTTCGTCCTCGTGTATTTTTCCGTCCAAAAACAAGCCGAAAAGATATATTCCGCTAAAATCTTCATTATACTCTTTTTTCAAATCCTTGATTAATTCGACAATAACATCGTCAATCTTGTTTGTCATTACTTAATAAGACTCCCAAGTTCTTCGCGTTTTGCTGAAATTTGTTCAGAATTTGCAAGATTTTTTACAGAAACTGTGCCGTTTTGAATTTCGTCTTCACCTAAAATTACGGCAAAACGAGCAACTTTTGAGGCTTTTTCAAGTTGTTTTGTGAATTTTTTATTTGTCATATCAAAATCAACAGACAAACCTGATTTTCTCATATCACCAACAAGTTTGATAGCTTCTTCTTGATTTGTAGAAACAACATAAGCATCAAGTTTTTGAGCTTCTTTTGCAGGAAGTAGAGAGATTAATCTTTCCATACCCATTGCAAAACCAACGGCTGGAGTGTCTTCACCACCCAAGTTTCTAACTAAACTATCGTAACGACCACCACCACAAACAGCGTTTTGTGAGCCTAAGTTGTTTGATTTGATTTCAAAAACTGTTCTGTTATAGTAGTCCAAACCTCTTACTAAAAGTTTGTTTACGGAATATTTAATTCCTAAAACATCTAAATATTTTTTTACTGCTTCAAAGTGATCATGACATTCAGGACAAATAAATTCTGATGTAATAACCTCTTTAACTTCAGGTTTTTCATAAATTGCTTTGCAATCTTCAACCTTGCAGTCTAACAAGCGTAATGGATTTTTTTCATAACGTTTTTGACAATCTGGACAAAGGTCTTGTAAATATGGTTTTAAGACTGCTTTTAATTTTGTTTTATATTCTTCACGACAAGTAGGACAACCCAAAGAGTTGATTTCTACATCTAAATCGTTTAAACCGATTTCGTTTAAGTAACTTACAGCCAAAGAAATAGCCTCAACATCTGCTGTTGGTTGAGCTATACCGAACATTTCCATACCAACTTGGTGGAATTGTCTTTGACGACCAGCTTGTGGACGTTCGTATCTAAACATTGGTCCTTTGTACCATAATTTCACAGGTGCTGGAAGTCTATGCATACCGTTTTCAATATATGAACGAACAACGCCGGCTGTATTTTCAGGGCGAAGTGTAAGAGAACGTTCTGATTTTTCAAACGTGTACATTTCTTTGTTTACGATATCTGTTGTATCACCAACGCCACGAGCAAAAAGTTCAGTTGCTTCAAAAATTGGTGTTCTAATTTCCTTAAATCCAGCTCTTGAGAAAACTCTATTTGCTGCATCTTCAATAAAGTGCCAACTATCCATTTCTGTTGGCAAAATGTCCTTTGTACCTTTTTGTACTGTAATAATCTTAGCCATAGCAAAATGTTAGTACAAATAAGTCAATAAGGCAAGCACTCCTAGAAATTTGCTCTAGATGTTTTGTTTGAGTTATCATGTTGTTAAGAGGAATTAAAAATGTATAACGTAAAATCACTTAAAGCCGAAGAATTTATTGATGACGGCGAAATTTTATCTACGATTGAATACGCAGAAGAAAATAAGAATAATAAAGAATTACTTGAAAAAATCTTAAAAAAAGCAGAAGAAAGAAAAGGCTTATCTCACAGAGATGCAAGCGTTTTGTTGGCTTGTGAAGATGAAGAAATTAATAAAAAAATCTACAAATTAGCCGAGCAAATTAAAAAAGATTTTTACGGAAACAGAATTGTTTTATTTGCACCGCTTTATCTTTCAAATTATTGCGTAAACGGTTGCGTATACTGCCCTTATCACGCAAAGAACAAGGATATTCCTCGTAAAAAAATGACTCAAGAAGAAATTGAAAGAGAAGTTATCGCACTACAAGATATGGGTCATAAAAGACTAGCGATTGAAACAGGCGAAGACCCTGTAAACAACCCGATTGAGTACATTTTAGAAAGTTTAAAAACAATTTATAGCGTAAAACATAAAAATGGCGCAATCCGTCGTGCTAACGTAAATATTGCCGCTACAACCGTTGAAAATTACCGTAAATTAAAAGAAGCAGGTATTGGAACATATATTTTATTCCAAGAGACTTATAACAAAGAACGTTATGAGCGCTTACACCCAACAGGTCCAAAACATAACTACGCTTATCACACAGAAGCAATGGATAGAGCTATGGAAGGCGGAATTGATGACGTTGGTTTAGGCGTTTTATTTGGACTTTCAACTTACAAATACGAATTTGTAGGACTTTTAATGCACGCAGAACACTTAGAAGCTGTTCATGGCGTTGGACCACACACAATTAGTGTTCCAAGAATTAGAAAAGCTAACGATATCGACCCAAGTGCTTTTAAAAACGGCATAAACGACGATACTTTCTGTAAAATTGTTGCTTGTATCAGAATTGCTGTACCTTATACAGGTATGATTGTCTCAACAAGAGAATCAAAAGAAGTTAGAGAAAGAGTTTTACATTTAGGTATTTCTCAAATTTCAGGTGGTTCAAAAACCTCTGTTGGCGGATATGATGAAAACGATTATACAGAAGAAGATTCATCACAATTTGATGTTACAGACACAAGAGCGCTTGATGAAGTTATGAAATGGCTTATGAAAATAGGCTATCTTCCAAGTTTTTGCACTGCTTGCTACCGCGAAGGTCGTACAGGTGAAAGATTTATGGATATTTGTAAATCAAAACAAATTCAAAACTTTTGCCACCCAAACGCAATTATGACATTGAAGGAATATCTAGAAGATTACGCAAAACCTGAAACAAAGGCTGTTGGCGACAAATTAATTCAAAAAGAATTAGAAACTCTTGAAAGTGAAAACGTTAAAAAACAAACAAAAGAAAATGTTGAAAAAATAGCAAACGGCGAAAGAGATTTTAGATTTTAAAAAATTCTATTACAGAATATTTTTGCCGTTTTTGTCGTATATTTTTTGACGTTGAATTTTTATTTTTTTAATTTCACTCGCGTAATTTTTACCGATTAAATCACCAACCGAAGAATAAAGTTTTAAAATAGCTTGCTCTATATTTTTATGGTTCATATTCACCATATCAACTGCCATTTCTTCATTTGAAAGAGCAAGTCTTGTCATATCTCTAAAACCACTAGAGGCAAGTTTCAAAGCTAAATCGTTACCTTCAGTTGCCTTAAACAATGCTTGTGCAACCACCATTGGCATGTGAGAAATCATTGCAACAGCCTCGTCATGCTCTTTCGCATCAGCAAAAACAACCTCAGCTCCCATTTGCTCAATTACATAAACCAATTCTGCCAAACTATTATTAGTATCTTGAGCTAAACCTCGATTGCAAACAACCCATTTTGCACCTTCAAATAATTCTTTAAAAGAATGTTCAAAACCTTTAAATTCAGTGCCTGCCATTGGGTGAGTCGGGATAAAATTGTATTTGTATTTTTTATTTGAAACAAATTCTTTTAATGAGCAAGTGTCAGCAACTACCGCTTCTTTAGGCAAATATTCCTCTAATTTTTGAAGTATATCAAGCGTTTTGTTCATCGGAGTAGCAACAAAAACTATTTCGCAATCTTTTAAATTATTAAAGTCATTTGAAATATTTTTTTGTAATCCATTTTGAGAATTGGAAACTCCAACAACATCATAATTTAAGGCTTCTAGAGCCTTAAAAATAGATCCACCAATTAAACCTAAACCTACAACTCCGATTTTCATTTATAAATCCTTATGATTAAAATGTTTTGTACCGTCAACGTAGTCTTTTACAATATGTCCGTTGCCAATAAGTTTATATTTATAAATAGTTAAACCCTCTAAGCCAACAGGTCCTCTTGCGTGAGTTTTGTTTGTAGAAATTCCAACCTCTGCCCCAAAACCGTATCTAAAGCCGTCTGCAAAACGTGTTGAAACATTTTGATAAACTCCAGCGGAATCAACTTTTTGCATAAATTTTTGTGCATTTTGTTCGTCTTTTGTGATAATACAATCTGTATGACCAGAGCCATAAGTGTTGATATGGTTTATTGCCTCATCTAAGCCTTCAACCGTTTTATATGCAAGCGTTTTGTCTCCATGTTCAAACGCCCAAGTGTCAGGGTTGGAAACAAGCGTAATTTCTGCATTTTCAAGTTCGTTTAATAATTCTTCTTTTGGGTTGAAGTTTTTATGAATTAACAAGGTTTCAACTGCATTACAAGCACTTGGATATTGAGTTTTAGCATCAATTATAACTCTTTTGGCTGTTTCAAAATCTGCACTTTCATCTACAAAAACATGACAAATTCCGTCAGCATGGCCTAATACAGGAATTTTTGTATTTTCTTTGATAAATTTTACCAATTTATTCCCACCACGAGGAATAATTAAATCAATATACGCATCACATTTAAGCATTTGAGCAACATCATCATGCGTAAACACTTGTGACAAAGCATTTTTTGGAAATTCTTTTATACTATCTAAAACATTATTTATAATGCCTAAAATTGTTTTATTAGTGTTGATAGATTCCTTACCGCCCTTTAAAATCACTGCATTTGACGATTTTATTGCAAGTGAAGAAATTTGCGCAATGACATCAGGTCTTGCTTCGAAAACAATTCCGATAACCCCAATAGGGCATGAAACCTTATACAAATTTAAACCTTCGTCTAATTGACGCGCTAAAAGCGTTTTGCCAATTGGTTCTTCTAGTTTTACAACATCTCTGATACCTTGAATCATATCGCGCATCTTGTTTTCTTCTAACTTTAAACGATTAAAAACAGACGGTGAAACGCTATCTTTAGCTTGTTCTAAATCGGTTTTATTTGCTTCAAAAATTTTTGATTTATTTTCTTCAAGCGCATCTGCAATTTTTAAAAGAGCTTGATTTTTAACTTCAGTTGTTAATTCCGCCATTTCAAGGCTTGCATTTTTTGCTTGTTTTGCAATATCTTCAAAATTCATAATTTACCTATAATGTTGTAATATTGTCACGCGTAATTATCGCGTCATAATTTTTGTATCCTAAAATCTTTAAAATGTCATCAGAATGGCAACCTAAAATCATTTTGCACGCATCAGAGCTGTAATTTGCAATACCTCGAGCAAATTCAATGTCGTTTTCGTCCATAATTGATACAACTTCACCTTTTTTAAACTCATTAACAACATCTAAAACACCGATTGGAAGTAGGCTAGACTCTTTTTCTAGAATTGCTTTTTTAG
>CALAFU010000237.1 GCA_937891325.1 uncultured Candidatus Melainabacteria bacterium
TTTTTAATTTCTAGATTTAGAGCTGTAACAATTTTGTCTATTTGAGCAAAGTCTTCTTCTTTTGCGTTAAGGTTTAAGCCTACTCCAATAATCAAGCCTTTAAGTATTCCTTCGCTCATAACGCTTTCGGCTAAAATTCCTGAAATCTTTTTCCCGTCAATTAAAATATCGTTAGGCCATTTTATTTTAGGAGAAACGCCGTATTCTTCAAAAGTTTTTGCAAGTTTTAAGGCTGTGTATTGTGTAAGATTAGAATATACAGGTTTTAAATCCTTACTAGGTTTCAAAACGAATGATAAAAACAAATTTTCTTCGCCTAAATCTACCCAAACTCTATTAAAACGACCTCTGCCACTTGTTTGTTTAGAGGTGTAAATTACAGTCTTATCCTTAATATTTTTAATATGTTCTTTTGCGTATGTATTTGTTGAATTTACTTCTTTTAAGTACTTTTTAATCATAGTTATAATTTATAACAAATATGAAAAATTTGCGATTTTTTTTTAATCGTTGTACAATTAGTGTAATTAGAGTATAAGAATAAACATGAAAGTTTGATATGAGTGAAGGACATTGGATAGCTAATATTGGGAATATGTCGTTTAACATGGATACAATCGTAACCATGTGGGTTGCTATGGCTGCAATTTTAATCTTTGCATTTATTGCTACTCGTAAATTATCAGTTATCCCAACAAAATTACAAGCTTTTTGTGAAACCCTGATGGGATTTTTCTGGGGGCAGGTTGACCAAATGATTGGTGCTGAAGGTAGAAAGCATGTTCCGATTGTAGCTTCATTATTCTTGTTTATTGTTGTTGCAAACTTAATGGGACAAATCCCAATGAGAATAATTCACTTGCAATCAGGTGAATTAGCATCTCCAACAAACGATATTAATATGACAGCAGCTATGGCAGTAATTGTTTTGATTTATTACTTGGCCGTTGGCATTAAGAAAAAAGGTGTACATTTCTTTTATCACGGACTTAGTTTCCCTGGCATAGTAATGTTCTTAATTGATATTTTGGATATGATTACAAGACCGTTCAGCTTGGCTCTTCGTCTATTTTGTAACATATTCGTAGGTGAAGTTCTAGTTGGTGTAATGTTAGGTATTTTTGCATACTTCTTACCATTACCAATTATGTTCTTTGAGGTTTTCGTAGCTTTCGTTCAAGCGTTGGTATTTATGATGTTGACAATCGCGTATGTATCAATGGCTGTTAATGAAGAAGAATAATATAAGAAAATAATTAGATAAAGGAGAAAAAAATGGCAGACGTTAAAACAATTTCAGACTTAGCTCAATTAGGCGCAGGTGTTGCAATCGGTTTTGGTGCAGTTGGTGCAGGTCTTGGTATCGGTATCGCAACAAAAGGTTTATTAGAAAGCATTTCTAGACAACCTGAAATCGCTGGTAAAGCAGTTGGTTTCTTCCTAATGGGTGCAGCTTTATCAGAAGCTTGTGCGTTGTATGCATTATTCATCGCAATGAAATTAGTAGGTCTTGTTTAATTTATAAATAGGCATTTAGCTTTAAGGATTAATTATGGAATTTAATGCAACATTTTTAGTATCAGCAATAAGTTTTGTCGTATTCACAATTTTGATGAATATGATATTCTACAAACCACTTCAAAGAATCGTTGAAAAAAGACAAAGATTTCTTGATTACAACTATTACTTAGCAAAAAGTAATGCTGATAAATCAGAAGCCTTATTAAAAGATAGAGACGATAAGTTGAACGGTGCTTTTGCTAGTGCTAAAAATTTGATTAATGAAAAATCTGACGAAGCTAATGCTCAAAAAGACGAACAAACAGCTAAAGCTAGAAAAGAGTCACAAAAACATCTTGATAAAAGCAGATTATACTTCAAAAACGCTACAAATAGCGCAAATGAAGAATTAAAAGGGCAAGTTGTTACTTTGGCTCAAGCAATTTCTGATAAGTTTTTAGTAAATCATGACAAAATTGAAAATGTCGATAATGATTTAATCAACAAATATATGCAAGGATAATTATGGAATTCTGGAATTTAATTGTACAATCAAATACGTTTAACTTCTTAATCTTTATTGGCTTATTTGCCTTATTGTTTAAGAAGATTAACTTTGGTGCAATGATGGATAGTTTGCAAGCTAAAGTTATGTCATTGATTGACGATGCAAAGAAGGCTAAAGATGACTCGATTGCAGAGTTAAAAAAGACTCAAGAGATTTCGTCAAAAGTTCCAACAGAAGTTAGAAATATTCTTGATAATGCAGAAGTTACAGCAGACAGATTAGGCAAAAGAATTCTAGAAGAAGCTGAAAAGCAAGTTAATTCAATATATAAGACAACAGATAGCGTGGTAGAATCTGAAGGACAAAGAATAATTTCTAATCTTTCTCAAAAAACTGCTCTTGCGTCTTTAGAACTTGCAAAAAGTCATATTGTAAAAACTTTAAAAGAAAAACCTCAATATCAC
>CALAFU010000238.1 GCA_937891325.1 uncultured Candidatus Melainabacteria bacterium
TCGAATATGTGCAGAAATTTCTTCAGAAGTTTTATTGAAATCCAACATTATATCATCTCGCGTAATTTGCGGATAATAAGTCGCCCTTTCTTCACTCTGATCAACAGGAATTATAAAATCATCTGCAAGACTATTCAACAACTCCGTTACTGCCTGACGAGCAATTAGAACTGTTCTTTCCTTTAGTTCTTTACCTGTATCATTAGGTTTAATTTCAATTTGCTTTTGCAACAAAATTGCACCAGCATCATATTCTTCACTCATTAAATGGAAAGTAATTCCTGTTGTTTTTTCTAAATGTCTGATAGTTTCTAAATAAGGGTTTGGACCTCTATATTTTGGTAACATTGACGGGTGAACATTAATCATCGCAATTTTAGGTAATTGAATAGATTCTTTCTTTAATTTTTCGCCCCAGGTTCCAACTATAACCAAATCAGGATTTAGTTTTAAAATTTCTTTTTTAAATTGTTCAGAGTTAGCACTTTTAGATTTCAATTCTGGCACGTTATAGCTTTTGATATAACTATATTCTGTTGAAGGCAAAATAAAATCTTTTATTTTTGTATAAATATCTAACTTGTTTAGCCGCTCATAACGCATAACACCGACAATTTTGCATTTTGCATCTTGCACACCTGCAATCAAATTGCCCAACATTTCGCCATGACCTAATATAACTACTCTAAACATTCAATATCCTTTTTAATTTGAGTTTTTAACTCTGCCAAAGATTGAAACTTCTTCTCATCTCTTATTTTAGCTAAAAAATTAACTTTAACAATTTGCCCATAAATATCTTCGTTAAAATCTATTATATGAACTTCTAAAAATTTTTGTATATCATCTGTAACTGTTGGATTTGAGCCAAAATTTGCAATTCCCATGTGTTTTTTGCCAAAAACTTCTATTTCAACAGCATAAACCCCGTCTGGAAGGTTTAACATCTTTTCTGGTATTTTTAAATTTGCAGTCTTAAAACCAATTGTACGACCGATTTGACGACCTTTTATAACTTCATTTTTAACATAAAATCTGTAACCAAGCATTGCATTAGCTTTTTGAATATCGCCTTCTGACAAGGCTTTACGGATTTCTGAAGAACTTATTACACCGTCTTGCAATTTTATTGGACTTATTTCTTTAAATTCATAGCCATATTCCTCTTGCATCAATCTTAAATAATCAACACCGCCAGATTTGTTGTAACCAAAATAATGATTAAATCCTGTAACAATCATTTTTGGGCGCAAATTATCTACTAAAGTTTTCAAATAATCTGATGCGGTTTGTTTCGCTAAATCCTCTGTAAAATCAGACAAATACAAGTAATCAACACCAAGTTTTTTAATTGTTCTGATTTTTTCTTCAAGCGTCATAATGTAATTTGGCTTAACATTATTCATTGCAACATAAGGTGATTGACGAAAAGTTACAACCGCAGATTTTATATTATGTTTTTTCGCATAATCAACAGCAGACATAATTACAGCCTTATGTCCTAAATGAATTCCGTCAAAAAAGCCTAATGCTATCGCCAAATTTTCTTCACTTTTTAGCTTGTTTAAGATTTCCATAAAAATATTATATTATAAATTAATTCAAATATTGTCATGAAAAAATTTTTTTCATGTTAAAATTATTTCAAGGAACAAACTCATGAGAATATTCGAGGTTAAAAATAACCTGGTAAAAATTTTTTATGAAACAAGTGACAACTTGTTCTTATCCGGATTTGTAATGATTAAGGATAGCAGAGAATCTTACATCGGTCAGATTATGCACCTAGAATCAAGCAAACACGGTAATGTTGCTATTGTCAAAATTATTTTTAACATCACAGAAGAAGGCGTTATCACTACTTATTCAGGCTCAATTCCTGCAATTAATAGTGCTATTTCTAATATCAATTCTGTTGATTTCCTTAAACTTATACAAGGTCAAACCCCAATATTAATCGGTGAATTCATTGATAACGATATCTTGGTTTCACTAGATAAAAGTTTTCTTGAAAATAAATTAGTTATTTGTTCCGAAAATCAAGAAAACTCTGATTTAATGATTAAAACATTAAATCAGCAAATTAAAAATTACAGTAAAAAGACTGTTATCATTGACACAGACGGCGAAAGTATTTTTGATAAAAACAATTTTGTTATGACAGAAAACTTCCGTCTTCCAATCAATAATCAGCTTATCAACTTTATCTACGAACGTGGATTAGAGTTCAAAAGCGCTAGAAGTAAGGCAATTTTACAAGAAACTTTCTTAGAAATTCAATACTACTTGTCAAGCCTTGAAGAGCCTTATATCCCTGTTAAAAAGTTTATTGATATTCTTGAAAAACAATACAATGATTCAAAACTTCCAGAGCTTGTTCTACTTAAAAATGCGCTAATTAAATTTGACGAAGCTGGCATTTTTGCAAGAAATATCCTAGAATACAAAAACTTGTTTGAATCCCTACTTCAAAATCAAACAACAGTTGTAAATGTTTCAAAAGTTGACGAATCAATTCAAAGAGAGGTCATTTCTTACGTTTATGACGTGCTTTCTGGATTTTCAGAAGATTTTTATGTATTTATAAAATTAAACAATGCAAATTCAGACAAAAAATTATTAAAACAAATATTCTCAAACTCAAATATATATACAATTACGAATTGTTCCTATTCGTACAAATACCTAACAGAATTAAAGAAAATTTCAAAAGATTTAATTCTGTTTACCCCATTGTTGCAACAACAAGATTTTGCAAGCTACAACACGTTCTTGACAACTTTAGGCAGAACCGAATTTGTAGTTTACGGTAAAGCAACACAATTCATGCCATTGATAATCAAATTGTCGGAAAAAGCTCGTATTACACGAACAGCTCCGCATGTATCAATGTCACAAGAAGATGCGCAAAGAATGGTTCAAAACCAATTAAAAGAACAACAACGTCGTTATGAAGCTGAAAAGGTTCAACAAGAAACCTACAATCAGCAACAACAAATGACTCAACAAATGTTCCAACAACAAATGTCGCAAATGGTTTATCCGCAAATGTACCCACAACAACCGCAGATATTCTATCCACAGCAACCACCTATGTTTCCGCAGCCACAAATGTTTGCTCAACCTATGTATAATCAACCATATATGCAACCATATCCTCAAATGCAACAACCTTATATGGCACAACCTTTTATGCAAAATCCGCAACAACCGTTTGCAACTCAGCCAATTCAATCGGCTCAAACACAAACGCAATCGCAACCTCAACAGCCTCAACAAAGTACACCACAGCAACAAGCACCTAGTGAAGCTGCACCACAAATTTTCAAATCAATTGAACCACAAGAAATGCCTGCTGAAGCACCTGCACAAGATATTCCTCAAATGCAAAACTCTGGCATTATAAATGTTGATGACCCTGCAAATCAATTGACAGAAGAAGATTTAGATCAAATTCAAGATGTTGATATGTACGACAATCAAGAAGTACAAGATGAAACTCCTGAAATCATTGATGAAACTCCATTTGAGCCTCTTGAACAAGAAATTCAAACAGAAGAAGATGATTCATATTTAGATGAAATTCAACCTGATGAAAACGATATAATTGAGGAAGAACCTTCTGAACCTGAAATAGCAGAAGAACCTCAAGATATGAAAACAAAATATAACATTACAGAAGAAGATTTACACGAAAAAGAAGTTGTTCCTATATACCCTGCAAAGACAGGTTCTAACACAAATGTAGAATACGACAAAGGTGATGTTGTCGTTCACAAAGAATTCGGCACAGGTCGAGTAGAAAAAATTATAAATTATGGCAGCAAAAAACTTTGCTCTGTATACTTTGAAGGCTTAGGCAGAAGACTTCTTGACCCAACACTTTCAGAATTAAAGAAGGCTAATTAGTAAAAATGATAAATATGAATGAAAAAACCAAATATAAAAAATTAGCACAGTTCATTGAACTTTCTATTTGGTTTTTATTAACAGTATTTATTGTTGGGATTGGTGTGCTTTTAAAGCAAAATTATAACCATTACAAAACATATCAAATATTTTTGCAAGACGTTGACGGTATTATTAAAGGTTCACCTGTCAGAATGATGGGTATTCATATCGGATATGTCAGAAAAGTAAAAATCATTAACGATATGGTTTTTGTTGATTTTATAATCAATCAAGACGGAATGGAAATTCCAAAAGGTTCAAAAGTTACAGTTGAATTTACCGGACTTGGCGGTTCTAAATCGATTGAGATTTACACACCAAAAGACAAAGTTCCGGAAGGTTCTCCTACATTTGAAATTCAACAACCACGCAGACTTGGTGCTGCATTGAGTTTGTTAGACTCTATGCTAGAAAAAATTTCTGCAATTATATTCCAATGCACAAGTTTCACTGGTTCAATAAATAGGGCTTTCTCTCAAGCAGAAACGCCTAAATCAAACAAACCAATAGGCGAAGTTCTTAACGACACAGACTCATGGCTTGATGCAACACAAAAGAAAATGGATAAAAATAAAAAATAATAATATTAGAAAAAGAGGTATGAATAAATGAACAAAGATTTAGTAAGAATTATTGAAAATCCTGTAATTTTTCAAAATTTATGCACAATGCGTGACAAAAGTACAGACAGTCAAGGTGTAAGACTTGCAACAAGAAAGATTACACGAGTACTTTTATACGAAGCAGCAAAAAATTTACCATTAGTAGATAAAGAAATTGAAACACCAATTAAAACAACAACTTTTAAAACAATCAAAGAAGATATTAATATTATCATCTCACCAATCCTAAGAGCTGGTTTAATCTTTACAGACGAAGCTATCGACATCTTGCCACAAGCATGTATCCGTCATATCGGTATGTACAGAGATGAAAAAACTCTAAAACCTGTTTGGTATTACAATAAAGTACCTATGGAAGCTCCAAACCCAGAAAACTTCTATATTTACATCACAGACCCAATGCTTGCAACAGGTAACTCTTTGATTGAAGCAATCAGACTTTATGCAGATAAGAAAATCCCTATGGAAAATATCAAATGTATCTGTATTATGGCAGCACCAGAAGGTATCGAAAACATTCAAAGAGAATTCCCAGATGTTGAAATCATCACAGCAGCAGTTGATGAAGGTATCAACGAAAAAGGCTACATTGTTCCAGGTATGGGCGATGCAGGCGATAGAATTTTCAACACTTAATATATCTACAAAAATATAGCTAAAAAAGTGCAAATTCCCTATGTATCAAATATAATATTGTACATAGAGGAAGGATTTAGTTTTCTTTGAAAAAGATTGCACAAATACTGACATTATTTATTGTTATTTTCGCATTATGCAACTGCGCATATGCGATTGAAGATGTGCAAAAAAATAAAAATAAAGATGTAGTTTTAAAAGAAGAAGTTAAAGAAAACGCACCAAAGCAAGAACAGTCTAGAATGGAAGCTGATATTGAAATTCAAGACGGTGCTGTTTTGTCATTGGAAGATTGTATTAGAATTGCTTTAACTAATAGTCCTGAAATTAAAAAATATAAAAACTTAGTTAGACAAGCAAATGCACTTTTAGGACAGTCAAAAGCCTCTTACTTTCCGTCTTTAAGTCTTGGTACAGGCTATTATGGCAATTTTAACAACAATGATGGAAATTCAATTAGTGATAATTCTTATGGTTTAAATGCATCTTTAAGCCAATTAATATTTAGTTTCGGTAAAGTTGGGACAAGAATTAAAAAAGCAAAATTAAACAAAATTGCAGCTGATTTCGACTTAAACTATGAAACAATTAAAACTATTTTTAATGTAAAAACAAATTATTACGCAGTTTTAGCAGCAACTGCAAATATGAAGGTTCAAGAAGCAAATATTTCTGTTAATGAACGTCAATATCAACAAACAAAAGCATATTTTGAAGAAGGTTTGAAATCAAAAATCGACTTGGTTAACGCAGAAGTTTATTTGAGCGATGCAAAAATCAATTACGTAACTGCTCAAAACACTTATGACGCAGCAGTAATTGCCTTGAACAATTCAATGTACATTCAAAGTTCTCCAAAATATTCAATTGAAAAACTTGAATCTTTTAATTTTGCAAACAAATATGCAGAAGTTGCACTTAAAAACTTTGACCAAGATTTAGTTAAAAAATTCAAAGCACCTGATCTTGCAGAAGGTGCTAGTTATCAAACAAGCGTACAAAAAAATGAATTAATTGATATCAATTATAAGGTTAAAAAATTCCCTTATACTTTGAACGAATCTATTGCTTTAGCAAAAGAAAATCGTCCAGATTTACACTCCTACGTTGCAGTTAGAGATGCTTTAAGACAAGAATTAAAATATCAAAGAATTCAATATTTGCCAGATTTAAAAGCCAAAGGCACTTATGGACTTAATGCCGCAAGCACTATGACAAATTCTTTTCAAGTAGCTGGCACTCTTGATTTTACATCAATAAACGCAATGGATATCAAATACAAAATTGAAGAGGCTAAAGCAAAATTAGATGTTGCTGACAACGCTATTGACAAAATGGAAAAAGATATTTATTTTAGCGTTCAAACAGCTTATGTAAATATGGTTCAATTGGAAAAGAAAATTCCACTTACAGAAGTTTCTGTTAAACAAACATTTGAAAATTTAGAACTTGCAATGGGCAGATATGAAGTTGGTTTAGGCAACTTCTTAGAAGTTCAAGATGCAATTGTAAATTATAACAAGGCTCAGGAAAGCTATGTAAAATTAATTTTTGATTACAACGTAGCAAGAGCAAAAGTTGAATTAGAAATCGCAAAACTTGATAAACCTCAAGAACAAAAGGACAATAAATAGATGAATAAGAAAAAAATCGCTATTATAGCATTAATTGTAATTCTCGTTGTAGTAGTTGCTGTTGAAGTTATTTTAGGAAAAACACATAAATATAAAACTGAAAAAGCAGTAAAACACACTATTCAACAAATCGTTGAAGCATCAGGTACAGTAAACCCTGTAAACACAGTCAGTGTAGGTTCAACTGTATCAGGTTTGATGATGGAGGTTTACGTAGACTTCAACTCTAAAGTTAAAGCAGGTCAATTAATCGCATTAATGGATACTAGCTTACTTCAGGCAAATGTAGATAAAGCAAGAAGTAATTATGATAAACAAAAAGCAATTACAGATAACAGTTTGAAAACTTATAACAGATATAAAAACCTTGTTGCAAGAAACTTTATGGCAAAAAGTGAATTAGACCAAGCTCAAGCTGATTACCTATCAAACAAGGCTCTTTTAAGCGCTGCAAAAGCTGATTTGGAATATGCAGAACATCAATGTTCTTTCGCATACATCTATTCACCTGTTGACGGTATTATCGTTACTCGTAATGTTGACCCTGGACAACCGGTTGCAGCAAGTTTCCAAGCTCCTGAATTATTTACTGTTGCAAAAGATTTAAAAGAAATGCAAATTGAAGTTAATGTTTCAGAGGCTGATATCGGTAAAATTAAAGAGGGTCAAGAAGTTGATTACACACTTGACGGATACCAAGACCAAGTATTCAAAGGTCGTGTTTCTCAAGTTAGAATTTCACCAACAACAGTTTCAAACGTAGTAACTTACACTGTTGTAGTTAGAGTTGATAATGATGATTTAAAACTTAAACCAGGTATGACTGCAAATGTTTCTATCATCACTCAAAAGAAAGAAAATGTTCTTTGTGTACCTTCAATCGCTTTAAAATACACACCAACAACAAAAGGTGAAATCAAACGTTATGAAACACAAGGTATTTGGGTTCTTAGAGGTTCAAAACCTGTAAGAGAAACCGTTGAAGTTGGCGCAAGCGATGACACTTATACAGAAATTACATCTGGTAATATTCAAGAAGGTGACAAAATCATTGTTAGTAGTGACGGAAAATCTTCAAAACAAGATAGTAAAAATAATACAAAAAAACCACCAATGAGAATGTTTTAAAAATGGCACTTATTGAAGTAAAACATGCAATAAAAACATACGCAACAGGCGATAGCTCATTCAATGCTTTAAATGATGTTTCACTAAGCATTGAAAAAGGTGAATTTGTCGCAATTATGGGTGCATCTGGTTCCGGCAAATCAACTTTTATGAACATGTTAGGAACTTTAGATAAACCAAATTCAGGTAGTTATCACCTTGACGGCATTGACGTTTTAAGCCTTGATAGCGAAAGCCTTTCTGAAATTAGAAATGTAAAATTGGGCTTTGTTTTCCAAGGTTTTAACCTAATTTCAAGAACAACAGCACTTGAAAACGTCGAATTACCAATGATTTACAAGGGTGTTGACGAAGCAACAAGAATTAAAAAAGCAAAAGAAGCTCTAAAAATTGTAGGGCTTGAAAAACGTGAAGACCACATGCCAAACCAAATGTCAGGTGGTCAACAACAACGTGTTGCAATTGCTCGTGCAATCGTAAACGATGCACCTATTATACTTGCAGATGAACCTACAGGTAACTTGGATACAAAAACAAGTATCGAGGTTATGAATTTCTTCTGTGAATTAAATGAAAAACATGGAAAAACAATTGTTTTAGTAACTCACGAACCTGATATTGCAGAATTTTGTAAACGTGTAGTTAGATTTAAAGACGGAAACATTGTTTCTGATGAAAAGCCAGATCTGATTCTGGCAGGACAA
>CALAFU010000239.1 GCA_937891325.1 uncultured Candidatus Melainabacteria bacterium
GTATCAAGATTATAGGGGAGATTAGTTATGAAATCTGAAAACAAACCAATAATTAAAGAGAAAAGCTCCAAAATGGTGAGCGATTTTTTAGAGAAGGCAAACTTACATAAAAAAGACTTTGCCGAAATGATTGGTGTTACACTGTCTTATGTTTATAACCTGATAGACAATACAATACCATTTTCAACAAGAGGAACAACATTAGAGAGAATTGCAACAGTCATGGAGATTGAGCCTGAAATGTTTGATGAATATAAAATTCCTCAAGAGCCAATCATGTTAGACGAAGCGGTAGAAGTTTTGAAGGATAATTTACGTAAAAAACAATTGAGTGTGGTGAACTTCTTAAAAGCGTTTCCACGCAAAAAACGACTAGACATGGTCGATGTGCTTAGAGGCGCAATGCCAATCCCGCTAGATTTTAAAGAGTTGAGCATGATAGGACAGGTGCTTGACCTATCAACAGAGGAGATTTACACAATTTGGGAAAACAGAGTTAAACAAGTTTTAGAGTCTAGTGGCATGAATATTTATTCAAATGCAGCACTTGTAAACTCAATGTTCGATTGTGCAAAGAAATATATCGACTTAAAAGAAAATAACTAAAACTCAATATTAATAGCATTTAAGGGCGGATTTTGCTAACGCAAAATCCGCCCTTCTAAAAAAAATATAAAAAAATTTAAAAAAAGTAGTTGACTTAGAATTTTTTTCATTGTAGATTATAACTACACCAAATCGAAAGATTGGAACTTGACACTCGGTAGTTTCGTTAGGGACTCGACTGAAAGGTGAATAGGGAAATGGTTTCACCCCCGAGGCAAGGTAAAGGCTTACAAAGTGAGCGCTTGTAGCTCAGCAGGTAGAGCACTCCCCTTTTAAGGGATAGGTCGCGCGTTCGAATCGCGCCAAGCGCACCACTTTATTTCAACCGATAACCTCAGAATGTTATCAAGGGTTGGACAAAATAGAAAGACTCCGCAAGGAGTCTTTTTTATTGCTAAAAATTATTTAATAATATATAATGTACATTATGAAGAAAGTAGTTTTTTGTTTATCCCTAATATTATGCTTGCTTGTGCCACAATCGGCTTTTGCAAAAAAGGTTAAGGTTCAAGCGGTTACTCCTTTTGATAGTAACAATCCACCGCATAATTTTACGGTTAGACTGCAAGATGCGATTATTAATAACTCTTTATTTTTGTATAAAGGCACTGTAATTAACGGATATATTTACCAAACAATTCCGCCCAAACGCTTGAAACAAAGTGCATCTTTTATTTATATACCAACAAGTTATGTTAATATAAACGGTCAAAAACAACCAATCACAAATGTTGTAACTCAATATACAACAAAATTCAGACCAAAAGAGACTATTACAAACGCACTTTATTTGTTCGGAGGAGTTCCTGTTGCTCTTGCAACCGCCGGATTTTATGCTGCACAAGGAGCTATGGAAGACCAAAATTCAACAAATAAGAAAGATACATTAAAAGCATCTGCCGAAAATGTTTATGTAAATTCACCACTTTCAATTATTGAAAAAGGTGACTACTTAAAAATAAACCGAAACCAAGAGTTTTTGTTGAATTTTGTATTCATTAAAAACGAAGCCCCTAACTATGATTATCAAGAGGTAAACTAAAATGAAAAAGATTTTACTACTATTAGCATTAATAATCTTTTTTGTAGCCCCTGCAAACGCAAAAGCAACTTTGGTAGAGGCTATGACACCATATAATAGCGATACCCCAACAGACATAGTAGTTTTTAAAGTAGCTCATTCAAACCTTGTTGAAAATTACGGTATTTTGTATTCTGGTGATATCGTTGAAGGGATTGTTATTCGCGCAAAAGACAATAGCCGTTTGAAGCAAAATGCAACATTTTCACTAAAAATAACACGAATAACTCAACGAAATGGCAACATACAAGAACCACAAAACTTGTACGCAAAATATACAACAGAGTTGGACAAAGTTGAAACATCAAAAACTGCAGCTTTGACCGTTGGAAACTTCTTTGTAAAAGGTCTTTCTTGTGGATATAGAACGGTAGAAGGTGCCGTTAAGAACCCTGAAGGAAATCGTTTTAAATCGGCAGGTGTGGCATTATATAACTCTACTCCGCTAGCTTATATAAACAAAGGTAAAGATATTTTAATAAATGTTGGCGATAACTTTTTGTTAAATATAGAAGTTGTAACCCCTGAAGACCAGAATATTATTGACGAACACAATTATAACTTGTAATTATAATTTTAATACTCTTTTTAGATGATTTAAGTCATGGAAAACATGGCTAACATGCATGTCAGATAAGGGATACAGCATGATTTGTATCGTTGTCAGTAAGGAGAATAAAACACACCAAAATGTGAATATGTGAACCGCTGACCGAAACTATAAATAGCAAAATAATCGCCGAGTTTGTAATACAAACTCGGCGATTTAACTAACTTTTAAACTTTATTTACAAGACGTATTTGTAGTCCAATCAAGCACCTTACCACTTGGGCATTTACCACTTGAATCAGCTTTCACATAATCCATATTACCGAATTCAAGAACCCAAGACGAACAAGCACTACCAAACTTAAAGCAATTTGCTTTATTTGCTGTAGAGTTTTGTGCCCAAGATTTATTAAGCCCATCTTTAGAACCGCCAACTAAGGTAAATAAATCTTTACCATAAGTAAAAGAACCCTTTGTAGGTCCATCTATATCTACATAAAAATTATAACAACCACTTTCTGAGCAAGAGCTATCGTTGGTATAAGGGAAAAATGAAACTGAAGCACCATCGGCTAAAATTACCTGATAGAATGCTTGAGGCGTATCCAATACAGAAAAGCCTGATTTTAAAGCATTACCTTGATTTTTAGTAAAACAGCCTGAAGTATTTGGAGCACAAGTTTTTTGAACTTTCATAAATTCACTCATGCGTTCATAAAATATTAATTTTTTTTGCTCTGCAGTTTTTCCACTTAACCATTCTTCAACAGGACCATAAACAGCTTGTGCACGACCAACCGCATCTTCTAAATTTGAATAAATTTTATTTAGTTTTGCAATTTTTTCTTTGTCTGCAGTTGAAGAGTTCAAGTTTGGAATAGTTAGCGCCGCAACCACACCGATAAA
>CALAFU010000240.1 GCA_937891325.1 uncultured Candidatus Melainabacteria bacterium
GTTAACCAAAAAGAAGGAGATATTTATTATGACATCGTCAAAACTAAGCGAGAAAAAGGTTCAATGCAAGAACATGGACGAATTTGAAATTTACTTAAAAAATCAATGCATGAAGACGACTTTCAATGGCATTGAGATTGAATCTTTCTCATGGTACAAAAAGATGTTAGGTATTAAATAAATGTTTGAAAAGGGGACGTTGAAAAACGTCCTCTTTTTATTGACAATAGTGTCTTATATGTGCTATAATGATAGATAGTTTTTTAATATTTTTTGAATAAAAAGAGGTTTAAATGAAAATGAATTTAAAAAGATCTGCATTCACATTGGCAGAAACACTTATCGTTATTGGGATTATTGGTGTAATTGCATCATTAACAATTCCAACACTTTCTAACGAAACAAACTCAAAAGAAGTTGTTACAAAATTGAAAAAAACTCAAGCAATTTTAGAAGATGCATTTGGTCGTGCAGAAGCACAATACGGTTCATTAGACGATTGGACAACACTTAACACTACTACTTTCACTCAAAGAATGACAGGTACTATGAAACTTACTAAAGTTTGTAGCACAAGTGCGGATGATACAGGTTGCTTTGGTACTCAAAATTCAGCAAACTTTATGAAACTTGATGGTTCTGTTTCAACTGCTGCAAAGGGAAGTACTTTGGGCAAAGTTGTATTGGCAGATGACTCTGCTGTTGGCTTCTACTTAGAACAAACATCTTCAAAGGATTGTAATAAAGACGTAACTTCAAATAACGCATCTTTACCTGATTTACACAAGGTTTGTGGTGTTATCACAGTTGATATCAACGGCGCAAGCAAAGGTAAATCAATTTGGGGACGTGACTTGTTCGCATTCTATATTACAAAACACGGCTTATACCCTGTAGGTATGGACGGCGATACAAATGCTAAATTTAAAGAAAATTGTATTACAACAGTTGCCGCTGGTAATGCTGGTACAGGTTGTACAGCGTGGGTTGTAACTAATGGTAACATGGATTACACAGATGTTAATAGCTCTGACGGTAAATGCTTAAAAGGTAATACTAGTGCTACATTAGGTTGGCAAAACCAAACATCTTGCAGATAATATCTTAATCTAAAAGATAAAGTAATCATTTGAGATAGCTGACTCAATTCCAATAGGAATAGTCAGCTTTTCTCTTGCATGAGTAATCTTTAAACCGCTGATAGCAGGCACTTTTAGCTCTTGAGCAAGTTCATTTTCTAAATCTTTTAGCCATTTTATATTGTCAATATCTAAAAACTTTCCAAATACAATCCCTGCAATGTTTTCACGGAATTGTTCTATGTTCATTAATTGAGTAAACATTTTGTCTAATTTATAAACAGGCTCGTTTAGGTCTTCTGCAAAGAAGATAAACTTTTCATCTGGTATAAAATCAAGCCCACAAAGCGATACAAGAGTTGCAAGGTTTCCGCCAAAGGTTATACCAAAGGCTTTACCCTCTCTAATTACTTCTTTTGCTTTATGTTCTTGCTTTTTGTCAGTTGTGACAGTCTTAAAAAACTCGTCTAGCGTGAATTTATCAAGGTCTTTTGCCCCAAAGTCACCGTTAATCATCGGTGCAGAGTAGGTTACAAGCCCTGCGTGTTTAAGCATCATAGCTGAAAGCGCTGTTATATCTGAATATCCCGCAAAAATCTTTGGGTTATTTCTAATTAGGCTGTAATCAATTTTGTTCACAAGTCTAATTGCGCCATATCCACCGCGTAGCGCGATAATAGCGTTTGTATCTTTGTCTTCAAAAGCGTTATGTAAGTCTTCTAGACGCTCTTTATCAGTACCAGCAAGGTACTTATTGTGTTTTAGCACATTCTTGCCTAGTTTTACCTTATAACCTAAATTCTCGAAATATTTAGTGGCTCTTAATAAATTTTCATCACTTTCAACACCACCGGAAGGTGCTATAATGCTTATTGTATCGCCTTTTTCTAATTTTTTAGGTTTAATTAAATTCATAATACTTCTCATAACCTCATTCTTAATATATAATAATAACATGAACGAAAAATATATACCGTTGTACAGAAAATATAGACCACAAACATTAGAAGAAATAGTCGGTCAAGAACACGTTAAAAAGGCGCTTACAAACGCTATTGAGCTAAACAAAATTGCTCATGCATACTTGTTTACAGGACCAAGAGGAACAGGTAAAACCTCAACCGCAAGAATTCTTGCGAAATCCTTAAACTGCGTAAATGGACCTACTACTCACCCTTGCGGAAAATGCCCTAGCTGTCTTGATATTATCAATTCAACTCCAATTGATGTAATCGAAATCGATGCGGCAAGCAACCGTTCGGTAAATGATGCGCAAAACATTTTGGAGAAAATTCAATACGCGCCTGTAAACGGTAAATACAAAATTTATATCATCGACGAAGTTCACATGCTTACAACACAAGCATTTAACGCACTTTTAAAAACTTTGGAAGAACCACCTGAAAATGTAGTGTTCATTCTTGCAACAACCGAAGTTCACAAGGTTTTAGACACTATCAAGAGCCGTTGTCAAAGATTTGATTTCAAACGTATTACAACTGACGACATTGTAAATCACCTTAAATACGTTTCTAAACAAGAAAATATCAATATTGAAGACGATGCTTTAATGACCATCGCAAAAAATGCCGCAGGCGGAATGCGTGATAGCTTGGCACTTCTAGACCAATTGAGTGTTTTAGATACAGAGCATGCGATTACAACAGAAGATATTAATATGCTTTTAGGACGTTTGTCTTTTGATGTCTTACACCGTCTATCTCAATGTATAATAGCATCTCAACCAAATGATGCTATTGAAATTTTTAACGAAATATATAATTCGGGTAATGAGCCAACTCAAATTTTGATGAACCTACTAAACTATTTCAAAAACTTACTAATCATCAAAAATTGCAAGTCAGAGCTTGTTATAGAGCTTACTCAAACAACTGAAAGTCAAGCTAATACGCTAAAAGAACAAGCAAATGAGCTTGAAACTCAACAAATAGTATTCTTAATTGATAAAATTCAACACTACATTCAAGAGCTTAAAATGACGACTAATCAACACTTGTGGCTTGAGGTTGCAATGATTGATTTGGCTAATTTGGCTGAAAACTCAAAACTTCTTGATTTGCAAAATAGAATTGCAAGACTAGAAGGCGGTGAGGTTGCTCACGAGGTTGTAATGCCTAATTACAAGACTCCACCGGCTCCGGTTCAAAAGCCGTCTATGAAACCAGCTAGCGCACCTGTTCACACTCCTGTTGTTAGCGACGTTCAACATGTAGCTCCAGAAGTCAAAGAAGTTAAAGAAGTTAAAGAAGTTAAAGAGGAAGTTACACCGAAGGTTGAAACTCCTGTGGAAGAGTCAAAACCACAAGTTGAACAACCTAAAGCAATCGAACAACCTGCGGAAACGCCTCAAGAAGAAGCCTTTCCTGCTGTAAGTACTGCAAGTTACGACCACGCAGATTTAGTTACAATGTGGCACGAATTGCTTTCTAACATTACAAGTACGCCAACTAGAGAGTTGTTGAAACAATTGGGTAAACCTGTTGAAATTACTCCAGAAAGCGTTGTTATTGCAATTAAGCAAGAAATTTTTGTTAAACAATGGAGTGAAGAGGCTAAAAAGAAGACTATCGTTGATGCTGTAGACAAATTGTTTAGTCAAAAAGGCTCTAACGTTGTAATTCGTCAACCTTTGCCGTCTGATGCTCAAATTAATATTACATCAGCACCCAAGCATGAGGTAGCAAAGACAGCCCCAAAGTCTCAACCACCTAAAGAAGAACCTTCTCACGAAGAACCATTGCCAGAAAAAAAGCCAACTACTGAAACTCCAGCTACAACCGTTGTTGACGTTGAAAAACCAACTTCTGATCCTGATATGGTTGAGTTAGTGGAGGTTGAAGTTCCAAGTGAAAAGGCTGAAAACAAAATTGAGAGCGAAACTGTTTCAGATCAGGTTCGTATGGTAAAAGACCTTTTTGAAGGCAAAATTGTAGAATAATTAAATATTCTTAATATTTGTCTAAAAAGCGTTATTAAACATGGTTACAAGGGCATATATATTATATAACCATTCTTTATATTATTCCCTAGATACCTTACCATACTCCTTTATCATGTTACGAGCCGAGTAATCGGCTGATTTTTATACAACAATTCCATAGTATGACAATTAAAGATTTATAAATTTGTCGCACTCGTGCGATAAGAGCTTCAGATAGGCATTAAAATTCTTGTGTACCGATTTCGCTTATCTGAAGTTTTTATATGCTTATTTTTACAACTGCTTTTTTTACGTAAAACGGTGTGTCCATAGCTATTTGAGGCATGTGAACGTCTTGTGGGTAAAGTATGATAAAATCGTTTTCATTCATATTTATAAATTGATATTTATCGTTTGAAACCTTTAAAAATTCAAGGTCTTTAGTTTCATCATAAGTCTCTGAGGTTTGGTAATTGTCGATTTCGCCAACTCCAATTCTTTCAGAACCTTTAATCATGAACTGTATATCAATATATTTTCTGTGAGCTTCCCATTTGCCTTGAGCTTCAGGTTTTGAAGTATAGTCTTGAACGTTGATATAAACGTCGTCACCTAAAATGTCGTAACGTCCGTTTTCGCGTTCTTTTAGGTCGTTTTGATCAAGATATTCCAATGCTAATCTAACCTTGTCTGACAAGTTATAATAGTTTTTCGTATATTTTAATGAGTTTTTAATCATAGTTTTAGTATATCATAATTGTTATGAATAAGAAAAAATATTACACTTATTTACTCTTAACTGACCGAAATACTTACTATTGCGGTTATACAGATGATATCGAACACCGTTACATAAAACATATTTCTGGCACCGGCGCAAAATACACCCGTGTCAATAAACCTCTGAATATAGCTTATTTAGCTGAATTTAAGACTAAATCTGAAGCGATGAAAGAAGAATGTCGAATTAAAAAATTAACTCGAAAAGAGAAGGACGAATTAGTAAAAGGCTTTACAAATGTGCGTTTGAGACGTTTGATTAAAAATATTTTATCAGAAGCTCAAGAACTGCAATGTGCCTAAGGTCTTCTTATAGCGTCTTCAAAGCCTGTTGGTTTTCCGCCTTTAACCTTGTATAGTGGAATGTAGCTATGAACCTTGTCACTTCTGCTATCGTTTGAAGTGTCGTCTTTTTTAAGTTCTTTATATTCTTTCTTGATTTCTTTAACTTCTTCTTTGTATTGCTTTTTAAGCTGCTTTTTACGTTCTTTTTCAGCCTTTTTCTCGTTTTTAGCCTTGTCTTTTTCGTAAGCCTCAGCCATTTTAGCCTCAGCCTCAACGCTTTCAGGGTCGATAATGCCGTCTTCTATAATCTTTAAGCCAATTGTGCTAACTTCAATGCCGTTATCCATTACGCTTTCAAGTCGAGTTTGCTCTCCACGTACGTCAATGCTCCAAATACCAAGACATCTAGGTGGATTGCCAGCATAAGCGTACGCTGCAACAAGGATTCTGTCTGGATTTTTAACCGAAAAACCAAGAGGGTAAATATCCCAGCGAAGTTCTTTTATGTCCATGTTCTTTGTTGTGCGCCAATAGTAGCGGATTGCTTCTCTTATTTCAGGTACGCGAATAGTCTTTTTAGTCAAAAAGTCATAAACGAGCATTTCGGTTTGCCAAATACCGTCTTCGACGTTACCTGTTTTT
This sequence comes from uncultured Candidatus Melainabacteria bacterium, assembly GCA_937891325.1. Taxonomy (GTDB): domain Bacteria; phylum Cyanobacteriota; class Vampirovibrionia; order Gastranaerophilales; family Gastranaerophilaceae; genus UBA6984. The sequence continues at coordinate 5,728 of CALAFU010000240.1, forward strand.
TCTTTCGCAACTACGTATCGCATATCGGCTGAAAAGTCAACCGGCGTAATGGTTCTAAAGGTTCCGTATTCAATAACTGTTCTGTCTGTTGAGAATATTGGTTTAGGGTCTTTTGCTGCAATATTAGCGCTTTTAACCTTGTCAACGTCTGTTTGTCCTTGTCTTAAAGGAACGATATAAACATCACAATCTGTAGATTTTGTTTTTGAATAATAGCTTACGATTGGCTGAATCATCATCGAAACATCAGGCGCAATCAAAGCTGTCGGAAGTTCTTGTTTTTCGTGAAATAAACTTCTGTGAAGATGCATTTCAGGACTTCCTGGTGGGTTGTTGTAACGTACTAATTTGTAGTGAGGTTGCGGAATATAGACCATTTTGCTATCCTCAACCTTCTTGATATATTCGCCTGTGCCTTGAGATTTATCCTTTGCCATAGACTCTTTTTCGTACTCTTGTACAGTCATATAGCCAGATTTAGGCATTAAACTTTTTTCGTAATTCTCTTTTGCCTCTTGTTGGTGGACTTTACTTCTATAATCCCATTCGTTGTTATTAAGAGCAAAACAACAAGAAACTCCGATGAATTGAAGTCCTATAATTCCTGTTAAAACCTTGCGTAGCATATTAAACAAGCCCTTGTGTCATTGCGATATTAACAGCTTTTGTACGTTTTGTAACGCATAATTTTTGTAAAATGCTGTGTACGTGGGCTTTTGCAGTAGATTTAGAGATAAAACAGCGGTCTGCAATTTGAGGGTTTGAAAGCCCTTCCACCATTAGAGAAAGAATTTCCATCTCTCTTTCTGTTAGCCCGTAAAGGTTTTTGCCGTCTTTGTAGTTGATTTCACCTGTTGTAACGCCTGTTGGTTTGTTTGTGCGTTGAATATTTGATAATACAATTCTTGCAATTTGTGGGTCTAACCAGCCAGAACCTTCAGAAACAGACTTAATTGCGCGTTCTGTTTGTTCTGCGTTAGCACCCTTCATAATATAGCCGTTTGCACCAGCCTCAAAAGCAGAAAGAACGTCGTCTTCGCTGTCTCGTGATGTAAACATTAAAACTTTTATTTCGGGATTAGTTTCTTTAATTCTTTTTGTTGCCTCAATACCGTCAATTGTTGGTAAGCCGATATCCATTAAAACTACGTCAGGAAGAAGTGCACGAGTTTTTTCAACGCCTTCTAATCCGTCTTCAGCTTCGCCAATAAGGTCAATATCGCCAATTTTTTCCAACACCAAAGACAAGCCCATTCTAACCATTAAATGATCTTCTACGATAAGTACTTTTACGTTAGCCATTATACTGTAAGCCTTTCTTTACTTGGTGTTGCAACAACATCTGTTAAGATAAATGAGAATTCGCTGCCTTGGTTGATTTTGCTTTCTAACCAAATCTTACCGCCGTGAGCCTCAATAATTTGTCTTGAAAGGTATAGTCCTAAGCCTGTACCTGTCGAACGTTTCTTGCTTGTACCTTGTGAAAAACGTTTAAACAAGTGAGGTATGTCCTCTTTTGGTATGCCGTTTCCTGTGTCAGTAACTGAGAACAAGAAGTCGCCAGATTGTTCCTTGGCTATAACTTCAATTTTGCCGTGTGGATTTGTGTAATTTACAGCATTACCGCACAAGTTAGCTATTACTCTACCGATTTCTTGGCGGTCTGCTGTAATTAACAAATCGTCATTTGCCTCAAATGTAACCTTAAATTCAATGTCCTTCTTATCTGCAAGAGGTTTTAATTCCTCATAACGTTGCATAATAAGGTCTTTGATGTTAAAGTTACTCTTCACTAATTCAATTTTGCCTGCATCGAACTTGTATACTGTCAATAAGCTGTTTACAAGTCCTAAAAGTCCTTCGTTATTTGCTTTCATAGTTGATAGCAGCATGTGTTGTCTTTCGTTCAATTCGCCAACAGTTCCGTCTAAGAAGAAATCTAGCGTTTGAATTGCTGCTGTAAGTGGGGTTCTCATATCGTGTGTAAGAGTTGCAATGAAATCGTCTCTAAGTCTATCAGTTTCTTTTTGCACACTTACATCTCTAATTACGCCAACGAATTTTTGTTGAGGAGCGTTGTCGTCTTCTGTTGCAATTAGGGCAAAACTAACTTCAACAGGAATGTGTTTTTCGCTCAATGTATTTACGATATAGCAATCTCTTAAAACTGCTTCGCCTTCTTCAATACATTCGTCGAAAATTTCGTTCAAGTTCTTACCAAATACCAAGTTTGACAAATTTGTATTTAGCAAGTGACTTTGTGACAAGCCTGAAAGGTTTTCTGTTGCTGGATTTACTTGTTCAATGTTACCTGATTTATCAGTAATAATAATGCCGTCAGCACAGTATGTAACAATACTCTTTAATTGAGAGTGTGTTTTCATTAAGTCTGCAGTCTTTTCTGCAACCAAATCTTCCAAGTTGTGAGAATATTTTTCCAATTCTTTTTTTGCAACTTCAAGTTCGTCAATCTTTTCGTGAAGTTTGTCAAGTAAGTTACTTCTTTCAATACCATTTTGAATTGTGATGATTAAATCGTCGTTGTCCCAAGGTTTTTCAATATATTTGTATAAACCAATTTCATTAATTGCGCGAATGGCATTTTCTTTATCTGCGTAGCCTGTAAGCAAGATTTTACTTACATCTGGATATAATTTTTTAGCTTCTGACAAAAATTCTAAGCCGTTCATTTCAGGCATAATAAAGTCAGAAATAATTATGTCAGGTTTGTTACCTTTTAAAAATTCAACTGCTTCAACAGGATTATTGAAAGCCTTACAATTTGTGTAACCTTCCAATTTCAAAAGTGTCTTAAATGCAGATGTAACCATTTGTTCGTCGTCGACGATAAGAATCATACTGTTTTTCATAACAATATGATACTGTATTTTTTGACCCATGCCAAATTCTTAACAAAGTTTAAAAAACTTTTGCACGTCTAAATGGCCAAATAATTGTAACAGCTTTTCCGATAAATCTTTCTTGTGGTAAAAAGCCCCAATAACGGCTATCTTGAGAATTTCCTCTGTTATCACCCATCATAAAGTATTCGCCTTCTGGAACAATCATAGGTCCGCAATGCATTGCTGCTGTGCAATCGTTGTAGTCATATTTGCTTTTGATATAAGGTTCGTCAAGTGGTTTGTCGTTTACAAGAACTTCAAAAGCACCGTCTTTAAGTTTTTTGATTTCAATTTTATCTCCAGGCATACCTACAACACGTTTGATAAACGCAATATCGTCGCAGAAAAAGCCTGTTAGGCGTTCAAAAATTCTCATTGGAGTTGCTTCTAGGTGAACCATAGGTGGGTAAAATACCATAATGTCGCCACGTTTAGGTGTTTCGTAAAAACGAGAAAAACGTTCTACAAAAATTCTGTCACCCTCTAAAAGTGTTGGGTGCATTGAACTTGACGGAATCCAGCGAATTTCACCAATGAAAAATTTGATTATGATAACCATTACAACAACGAAAACAACTGTTTCAACAGTTTCTTTTAGTGTTGCTTTTAATTTCTTTTTTAATAAATCTTTGTCTTTTAGCACATTGCGCGCGTTGTTTAAATCTTCTTTTAACATATCTTTAATAAATCTAGTAACTCTAATAATGCGTGTTTATACTCGTTTTCAGGCGCTTTGTCCAAACATTTTTTTACACGATTG
>CALAFU010000241.1 GCA_937891325.1 uncultured Candidatus Melainabacteria bacterium
TTGTCAAAAAGTTCATGGTGACATAAAGGTTTATTTGTCATCACATGACAATATTCTTTTATTCTACGCAACAAAGACATCATTTTAGACTCCTTTTTATCAGACCTAAAAGTGGCGCTACTACTAGTGTTTGCCCCCCCCGCAAAGGTGAAGCGCTTTATCTATAATGTTTTCAGACATTTTCACACTCCTTATTTTTCCATTTATTATAAAATATTCTTTTTTATTTTTCAAGTGGGAAAATTTTGTTTGTTATCGGAAAAATATTGAGACCCTGAAATAAATTCAGGGTGACATTATATTATATGTCTAAATCCTAATGTCATGCTGAAGCGTTAATTTTGTAGAAAAGAAGTTTAACGTTGTTATTCAGCATCTTACAAACCTTCCTACTGCGCATTTTAATTGGTAAGATTCCGGATAACTACCTTTCGTTATAATTATATCTAAAGTTGTCCTTCCTCTCACAAAACAATTCACAGGATTGTTTTGTTCGGCAGAGTGGAATGACATTGGATTTTATTTGTTATTGGAATGTTTATGAGATTCTGATACACGAGGACAGAGTGACAGTATATTATAGTTATGATAAAATTATTTTCGACAACTAGCGGAGAAAATTATTGGAAAATATTCTAAAAAAATGTTCATTCATAAAAGGTGAAGTTTTTGGCGCAATAATTGCTGGTATCATTGCGCTACCTCAAGCGCTAGCCTTTGGTGTAGCCTCTGGTTTTGGCGCATCTGCTGGCATTTGGGGTGCAATAATTCTTTCCTTCATCGTAGGGATTGCCGGTAGCAAAGTTCCTATCATATCTGGTCCAACAGCACCTATTGCAATCATTTTGGCTAGTGCTTTTGCCTTAACTTCCGGCAAAATTTCTGACATAATTTTAATTTTAATTATGGCATCTGTTTTGCAGGTTTTAATCTCTTTAACCTCTGCGCCTAAACTTATCAAATACGTTCCATATCCTGTAATTTCAGGGTTTTTAAGCGGTATCGGTTTAATCATAATCATTTTACAAGCTCCTGTTTTATTAGGGGCAGTTGCAAAATCTTCAACCGTTGAAACCATAATGAATTTGCCCGCTTTAGCTGGCTCAATCAGCATACCGACAACAATTTTAGGCATTGCAACACTTTTATTATTGTTTTTTACACCTAAATTTATTTCAAGAATTATCCCTGTTCAATTATTCGTTTTAGTTGTAATGACTGTTGTTGCTCATTTTTTAGGTTGGGATATCGCAAAAATTTCTACAATGAGCGTAAGTTTTCCGAAATTCGTTCTTCCAAATTTTTCGATTGATTTAATTTCAAAATATTTTCCATTAGCATTAACTTTGGCCTTTGTAGCAACTTGCGAAAGTCTACTTACAGGCGTAATCATAGATTCATTAACAAAGCACAAGCACAATTCTAAACAATTAATTTTCGTTCACGGAATTGGAAATTTAATCTGCTCTCTAACAGGTTCTATGGGTGGTTCTGCCGCAACTATGAGAAGTGTTGCAGCGGTTAAAAACGACGCAAAAACAAATATTTCTGCAATAATTAGTTCACTATTTCTGTTAATCGTTTTATTAAAATTCAGCTGGTTTATCGTAGAAATTCCAATCTGCGTTTTAGCGGGGATTTTGATTAAAATTGGTTTAGATATCATTGATTTTAAAGTTTTAAAAATCTTGAAATTCGCACCTAAAAACGATTTAACCGTTTTAATAATCGTTTTGTTTTTAACTGTTTTCTACAATTTAATTTTTGCAATCGGTGTTGGAATTGTTTTATCATCATTACTTTACGCAAAAAGAGTTGCCGACAGCACTGTAATTAAAGAAAAACAAGAGCTTGATACTTATTCTGATTACGAAATCAGCATTGAACAAAACTCTCATTACAAAATCAGAATTCTTCACCTTGACGGACAATTTTTCTTCGGTTCAATCAGTCAAATTGTATCGCATTTTGACGAGTTATTAGAAACAAAATATATTATTTTAACTTACAACTCAAACATAGAGCTTGATATGTCGGCAATATTCGCGTTAGAAGACATTATTGTAAGGTTGCAATCGCAAAATATCAAGTTATTCCTTGTAATCACAAATGACAACGTTAGAGAAAAGATTATTGAAATGCACACTATAACAGAGCAAATCGGCGAAGAGGCTTTATTTGCAGAAGAAAAAGATGCAATCAGTGTTGCAAGTAAGCATATTGCGTAAAAAGGTTGAATGTTTTATCAGAATCTTATAAATCTTCCGATATGATTATAAAATTTTTTAATTAATTAGTATTTTTTTTAATTTTGTCCTTAAAAACACCAACCTTTTATTTTTGTCCGTAAAAAATCGTCCGTAAAAATACGTACGTATTTTTACGGACATAGTACTGTTTTTTCTTATAATAATTGAAATACAAACTTTTTTAACGGAAAGTGACAGGCTGAGAGCGCGTTTTTAAAGTTTAATCACTCTACAATCCAACCACCGCCAAGCAAATAGCCATGCTCTAAATCGTACCAAACAGCTGCTTGTCCAGGGGTTACTGAATAAACAGGCTCTTCAAACGTCATAATCGCGGTGTCGCCTGATAATTCGACATGCGCCTTCACGAAAGGCATATTATACCTGATTTTCGTCATTACATCAAAGGAATTCCCTTCAAATGGGAAAGTTTTATGCGCGTTTTCTAGCTTCAATGTTGATTTGTAGGCGTTTTTCTTTTCTCCAACGTAGACTGTGTTTGTGTTTGAGTCAATTTTGATTACATATAATGGGTTTGGAGTTCCGCCAATATCAAGCCCTTTACGCTGTCCTATGGTGTATTGATAGCATCCAGAGTGCTCTCCTAGCTTTTTACCTGTCTTAATGTCAATAAAATCACCTTTTTTCTTGCCAATAGTCTCAAAAAGGTAGTCCCTCAAGGTTTTTGGCTTTTGTATGAAACAGATGTCTTGAGAGTCTTTCGCCGATTTTGAAGGTAAATCGTTTTCTTCTGCAATTTGACGAATTTGCGATTTTTCGTACTCATAAAGCGGAAACAGTGTTTTTGAGAATTGTTCTTGGTTTAGGCTAAAAAGAAAGTATAATTGGTCTTTTCGGGGGTCTTTTGCTGGTGCCATAGTGTAATAATCACCAATTTTTACTATGTTGGCGTAATGACCTGTTGCAAAGTAGTCGCAACCTAGCGTATTTATTGCGTAGTCGAAGATTTCGCCCCATTTAATCCTCTTGTTGCACATGGCGCAAGGATTTGGGGTCTTGCTTTCTAAATAAGATTTATCAAAATAATCAATAACTTTTTCTTTGAATTTGTCGCTCAAATCAAGGATATACAAGGGTATTCCGATTTTATCGGCTACGGCTTGAGCATTTTTGCAAACTTGTTCAGCACCGTCTGAATTAGTCATTTTGCCTGTAATTCCGACAACTTCATAGCCTTGTTGCTTTAATAATACGGCGGTTACGCTACTATCAACGCCACCACTCATTGCTACTGCGACTTTTTTCATGTTTTATTTGTTACTTCCGTTTAAAAATGCTTCTTCCCCAGCTTCTGTAAGTCTGTATTCCATTGCTGATGGGATATTTGTGTAATTTGGTAAACATTCAACTAGCCCTTTGTCAATTGCCTCTTGCAATACAGAGCTATCAATAACTTCGTGCATGTTTTCCATTAACTTGGCATTTACTAGCTTTAATGTAAATCTATCAAGGCGCTCAAACTCAGATAAATAGTAGGCTGTAACGATTAAATAGTCTAGCTTTTCAGTGATATTTTTAACTTTGATAACCTTCAAAAATCTGTCATCTTGTTTTTCTTTGACGTGTGTTGTTGGATTTGCCATTGATTTTTGTAAAAAAGCGTCAAAATCATTGTTTTCGCCTAATTTAGCTTCAGGTTCTTCTGGCTGAGTTAGTTGAATATCGTTGATTGTAGCAGGTTTGCTGTAAAGTTCAGAGATTTCTTCTTTAACGGCTTCTTCCTTTGCTACAACTTGTTCTACGTCTTGTTTGAACTCTTCTTTTTTAGCGTCAGTCTCTTTTTTACGAGCTTCTGCTTCCATTTCAGCCTTATATTCTTGAATTATACGTTGAGACTCTCTGTCAATTTGGCTTTGTTCAGGGTCTTCAATGATTAATTCAGTCGCTTCTTCTCTGATTTCAGGTGTTTGGGCTGGTTCTTCTGCTTTTTCTTCAACAGGTTTAACTTCTTCAACTTCACTAACGACAGGTTTTTCAGCCTTTGGTAATGGTGCAGCCATTAAACCTTTTTCAATTTTTTCTTGGTTGTAAGCCCATACAGAAGCGCATGTTACCCAAATTTGAAATTGGCGTTCCATTGATTCTTTGTCAGTTGTAATGTATTCTAAAAAGACGTCGTCTTTTTTAAATGTAAAAGTATACTTTGGCATAATAATTCCTGTCTAAGTTGATTTTATTGCATTTTAGCCTAATTAAAATTAGGCAATAAGGTTATTTTTGAAGTAAATCTTCTCTCCATTTGTTAAGTTGTTCTTCAACAAATTCCAAGTCATCAGACTTTAATTCAATTTCGATTTCACCTTTTTTCATTTTAAATACGTATTCGTGCATACTTCCTCCTCAATAGATTTCTTAATAATAGTGTATATGAAAACTGAAAAAATTCAAAGCTATTAATAAAAGTTTAACGTTTTTGAAACATTTATTGTAAAAAAACATCTTATATTTAATAAATGTGCAATAATATATATATTGGATAAAGGGAAATTAATTTATGAATAGAACATTTGGAAGAATTTTATTAACAGTTTTAACGTTAGCGTTTTTGGTAATGGGCGTAAATACTGCTAGAGTGATGGCTTACAGCCCTTGCGATTTATATGATATGGTTTGGAAATTGGTTAATAACAAATTTGTAGATCAAACAAATAATAATCAAGATTGGACAAGATGGCGTCATAAATACGATAGTAAAATTCAAACAAACGAAGATGCTTATATGGCAATAAACACAATGTTGGCAAGCTTAAACGACCCATATACAAGATTTTTAGATCCTAAAGAATTTGCAGAAGAACAAAATAGCATGAAGGGTTCTTTAAAGGGTATTGGTACTCAAATCTCTGTGAAAGACGGTCAATTGTATGTTGTTGAACCAATTGAAAATTCTCCAGCTCAACGTGCTGGTATTCAAGCTGGTGACGAAATTATGGAAATCAACGGCGAAAGTACAAAAGGTATCACTGTTGACAAGGCTGCGGATAAAATTAGAGGTGAAAAAGGTACTACTGTAACCCTTTTGATTAAACGTAAAAATGTCGAAAAACCTATCACTTTCAACATTGTGAGAGATGAGGTTGAAGTTAAGGTTGTGACTAAAAAACCGCCAATAGAAACAAAAATTCCAGATAATATTCAATACATCAGATTAAGCTCATTTTTAAGTAAAAATGCAGGTAGCGAAATTGGCGAAATTATTCTAAAAACTCGTGATAAAGACGGTTATATTTTAGATTTGCGTTCAAACCCAGGTGGATTGCTTTCAAACGCAGTTCTAATCGCAGATATGCTTATGCGTGATAGTGTTATCGTAAGTACTGTTGATAGAGAAGGTTACAAAGAAACAGCAAGAGCTGGTAGAGAACTATTAACACAAAAACCTGTTGTAGTGCTTGTAAACAAAGGTTCAGCATCTGCAAGTGAAATTCTTTCAGGTGCATTGAAAGAAAACGAAAGAGCTACAATCGTTGGTACACAAACATTTGGTAAAGGTATTGTACAGGAAATTAACAAGTTGCCAGAGGGTTCAGCGGTTCACATTACAATTCAACATTACTTGACTCCAAACGGTAATGATATCCACAAAAAAGGCATTACACCTGACGTTGTGGTAGAAATAAAAGATGAAGATGTAACAAATAAAAATGATGTTCAACTTAAAAAAGGTATTGAAGTTTTAGAACAAAAAATCAGTAAAAGCAAGTAATAAAAATGCAAAAAGAGTGGATAGTTGCAAAAACAGATAACAGTGAAAAGTCTTTAATAGAAAGACTTTTAGCTGTGCGTGGAATTACAACAAAAGCCGATATAAAAGAGTTTTTAAACCCTTTAGAAATGAAATTGACAGAACCAACTGTTTTTGTTGATATGGCTAAAGCTGTTGATAGACTTGCAAAAGCAATTGATGAAAAACAAAATATCCTTGTATATGGAGACTTTGATGCTGACGGTATTACTTCAACATCAGTGTTATTGAAGACTTTAAGACATTTAGGGGCTGAAGTTGACTATTATATTCCTGATAGAGAGACTGAAAGTCATGGTATGAACACAAAAACGCTAGTAAAACTGATGACTTCTAAAAAGCCAAAAGTAATGATTACAGTGGATTGTGGCATTAGTAATGTCGAAGAAGTTAAGTTTTTAAAGAGTTTTGGTGTAGATATAATCATTACAGACCACCACGAAGCGCCAGAGGAGTTACCTCCAGCGTTTGCAATAATTAATCCGAAGGCTCAAAATTCTTTAGATGAAAAACTTCCTGCAAAGAAAATAAAAATGCTTACATACCTTGCTGGGTGTGGTGTTGCGCTAAAGGTTGCACAAGCTCTTTTGAACCATTACAATAAACCCGAATTTGTATTAGAGTTGTTGCCTCTTGTTGCATTAGGTACAATTGCAGATATAGTGCCACTTTTAGGTGAAAATAGATATTTTGTGACAAAAGGTTTAGAACTTATATCAAAAGGTCAACACTATGGATTGACAAGGCTTTTAGACAGTGCAGGTTACAACATTGAAAATGGCATTACTTCTGAAAATATTGCCTTTGGTATTGCGCCAAGAATTAATGCAACAGGTCGTTTAGACAATGTTGATACAGCTTTGACGCTATTGTTATCTGATAACAAGACAGAAATTGAAATGGCCGTTCAAACTTTGAATGAATTGAATAAAATTCGTCAAAACCTTTGTGAAACAACCTTTTTAGAAGCTGATGAAATGTATCAAAAAGAAGGTACAGACAATAATGCAGTCGTTTTATATAGTAATGATTGGAATATAGGTATAATTGGGATTGTAGCCTCAAAATTTGTTGAAAAATATTATAAACCTACATTTATAATGAACTATAACGCTGAAACTCAACAATTTAGATGTTCTGCAAGAAGTGTTAAGGGTATAAATTTATACGAAGTTTTAGATGCAAATTCTGAATTGTTTGATGGTTTTGGTGGTCACGAAATGGCTGCCGGCTTTGCTTTCAGTGGTAATGTTGAACAATTCAATGCGGTTAAAAACGCTTTAAATCAAACTATATCAGAGGTTTTAGGTGATAAAGTTCTTAAACCTTTTGTGAATATTGATTTAGAACTTGATGAAAAGGATTTAGATTTAACTCTTGTTGATGAAATCTCAAAACTAGAGCCTTTTGGTGCTTCAAATCCTTCACCTATCTTTGCCGTAAAGGATTTTACGTTAAAAGAAAAAACTTTAATGGGTGAAAATAAAAACCACTTGCGATTAAAAGTTCAAGGCAAAGATGCTTTATATACTTGTGTTTGGTGGTCTAGAGGTGATATTTCGTTAGTACCAGAAGACAAGTTAGATATTGCTTTTTCGCCTAAAATTAATACTTTCCGAGATGTAACAAGTCTACAATTAATGATTGAAGATATTCACAGCGAAAATTTAAAAGAAGAAAAAGTTGAAAATCCAAATGCAGTAAAGGTTTTTGACCATAGAAACAAAACGGATATTCTTCCTCAAGTTGAGGATTATGTTAGAACTTCAAAAATGAATATAGTAGTTTTTGCTGAAAATAAAGGTGTTTTAGAAGTTTTGAAACCTTATAAATCTTTAAGTGAGGTTGTTGTAAATAGAGAAACTCTTAAAAAAGCTGATAGCATAATGTTTTTTGACTATCCACCAAGTGAAGAACTTTTTGACAGTATAATTGAGAGTGTATGTCCTCGTCATATTCATTATATGGCTTGCAATTTCACCAAATTTGATGAACACGATATTATAAAAACGCTTTCTGGTATGGTTAAATACACTTGCAACAACAAAAATGGCGAATTTGACCTTGCTAAAAGCGCGTCTTTCTTAGGTTTGACTATTGATTGTGTTGAAAGTTTACTAAATATTTTAGAACAATGCAAAATGATTAAAATTGTTGAAAAAAATATTGACAATTATAAAATAGAATTTGTCGGAAATGTCGAATTATCGCACATTACAGGTTGTATTCAATATAAAGATTTTAAAGATTTGTTATCAGAAATTGAAGATTGCAAATGTGCATTTTTATCTAAAGATATAGATTAGTCGACTGTCGGATTTTTACTAAATTTTATCAATTAAAATTATGGTATGATGAATTTAGATTGGTATCATTCGCTTAATTTGCCCATTGGAACACCTCCAGATTGGATTTTTGCACCGGTTTGGATAATTTTGTATCTGATGATTTTTGCTTCGTTTTTAGTGTTTGTTTCTACAAAAAGTATTTCTAAAAAGTTCGTCGCTCTTGCTTTTTTTATAATGCAATTGTTGTTGAATTTTTTATGGAGCTCAATATTTTTCGGTTTGAAAAATATATCAGATGCTCTTTGGATTATAGCCTTAATGTGGGTATTTTTAGCCATAACTTTATACGAATTTTATAAAATTTCAAAACCTGCATTTTATTTGTTAATTCCATATTTTTTATGGGTAACATACGCTTTATATTTGAATTTTTCAATATATTTGATGAACCCTTAAATCCTCTGTTTTGCCTAAATATTTGAGATTTTCTTCAAAAAAGAACCTTGTTATGTTAAAATTTTTGCATAAGAAGGAAGATTTTATGAAAAATTTATTATATTTATTTACCCTAATTGCAGTGATTTCAGTGCCTGTATGTATTGCCGCTCCTGCAACTACGACGACTACGACAACAACAAAAACTTCAACAGGAACAGGTACAATTACAACAACTCAAACTAGCACAATGCAAAATGGATATAAAACAACAGAAGCACCTGTTACAGTGCAAAATGAGCCGGATTATACTGTCGTAAGTAAAAATCACGAAAATTTTTATTATGACAAGTATGGCAAAATGATTGCACATGATAAAGTTTTAAAAACAGGAACTTTTTTCTATAATGCAACAGGACAATATGTCGGAAAAAGCCTTCCAAGAGGCGAAAAGACTTTTTATTACAACTCAATTGGACAATTTATCGGAGTTTGTGATGTAAATGGCGATTGCCAAGATAAAAACTTTGTTTCAACAGGCAAAATCCCGCCATTGCCAATGATTAAGAACTTTAAACCCTTCTTTGATGATTCCTTCTTGAACCAACAAAAATCAACAGACGAA
>CALAFU010000242.1 GCA_937891325.1 uncultured Candidatus Melainabacteria bacterium
AGAGTCACTTCTGTGTGAAATAGCTGGCACAAAATCTAATTCAGGATAAATTGCATACCCATGAGATTTTCTAAGGTCTAAATTAGTTCCTGAAGCTCTTAGATTTGGTCCTGTTATTGCATATTTAATTGCAGTTTGTTTATGCAATATACCTTTTTTAATTGTACGCTCTTTAAATATTGGATTGTTCGTAATAATTTTTTCGTAATCATCAATATTTTTAGGCATTTTAGCAATAAATTCTAAAATTTTATCTAACCATTCATTAGTCACATCAAATCTTACACCACCGAATGTAAAATAGTTATACATCATACGTTGCCCTGTCAATTCTTCAAATAATGACAAAATAACTTCTCTATCTCTAAAGCAATAGAATAAAGGTGAAGATGCACCTAAATCTAACATATAAGTTCCAAGCCACAATAAATGAGAGGTTAGACGATTCATTTCCATACAAAGAACTCTTATGTATTGAGCACGTTTTGATACTTCAATATTAGCAAGATGTTCAACCGCATCGCAAAAGGCATAAGATGTAAAAAATCCACCTAAATAGTCAACTCTATCTACTAATGGCAAATATTGCAGATAAGTTCGACTTTCTGCCATTTTTTCTAAACCTCTATGCAAATAGCCAATAATAGGTTCAATAGATAAAATATTTTCGCCGTCTAATTCTGTAACTAAGCGCAAAACACCATGTGTTGACGGGTGTTGAGGACCAACATTAATTTTTAGAATATCAGTCATTCCACACCAACCTTTCGTCATTTTGAACATAAGATTTTAATAATGGATGTCCAATCCAATTTTCAGGCATGAATAAGCGTTTTAAATTTTCATTTCCAACAAATTCGACTCCGAATAAATCAAAAATTTCACATTCGTCAAAATTTGAAGATTTATAGATATTTGTTACTGTTGGAGCCGTGAAATTATCTGTATAATAGCTTACTGATAAAGTTTCAGAAGCTGCTGATGACATAAGTTGATATATCAATTCAATTTTATCTTTTAAATCTACTGCAATAATTGATGTTAGCATATCAAAATCAAATTCAGGAGTATTTTTAAGATAGTCTAAAACTTGTACTAATTCTGAATTAACAATGATTTTTCCATTGTTAACCATATCCACATTATTAAATTTCGATTTGAGAATAGAAAAATTAAACATTTTCTTCTACCCCCCAATATTCAATTTGCAGCTCATTATCCAAAACTAATAACTCTTTTTCCGGTTTTAGTAAAGTTTGATGAGATGCAACAAATTTTTCTCTGTTTAAAATTGACTCTTTTTTGATATTTTTTTGTAGCTTTAAAATTGCATCAAATAACGCCTCTGGACGTGGTGGACACATTGGTAAATAAATATCAACAGGAATTATTTTATCAATACCTTTTACGACGGAATAACTGTCTTTGGCAAACATTCCGCCCCCACAAGCACACGCCCCCATAGCGATAACGTACTTTGGTTCAGGCATTTGTCTATATAATTTTAATAACGCTGGTGCCATTTTATGAGTAATTGTTCCTGCACAAATCAATAAATCTGCTTGTCTTGGTGAACCTCTAAAAACTTCTGAACCATAACGAGCAATATCAAAATTAGATGCACTTGCTTGCATCATTTCAATACCACAACATGAAGTTGCAAAAGTTAATGGCCATAAAGAATTAGCACGTCCCCAATTTAATATAAAATCAATACTTGAAACAATAACATTCATTATTGCCACCTCAAAATATTTTTCATAAATGCATAAAATAAAGTAAATAACATTAAGATTAGGAATAAAATAACTTCTATAAGTACGTACAGTCTTAATGATAAAAAGTTTACTGCGAATGGAAATAATAAAATAGCTTCTACGTCAAAAATAAGAAACATGATAGCAAAATTTATAAACTTAATATTAAATTGAATTTTAGCTCCGCCAAACAACTTCATGCCACATTCGTATGGTGAATGTTCAACATCATCAGAACGATATGATACAACATACGCCGCGATTACAGAGGCAATTGCAAATGCTGTTGCTAGTACTATGAACATTAATAAAAAGAACAACTCGCTCATCAATTATTACTCCATGTTACATATTATGATAACTAAAATTTTATTGATATAATAGTAAATGTTGTGAATTATTAAGTAAATTTATATTATGAAAAACTTAAAAATATTTTTATTAATCTTATGTATAAACTTTTCAATCACCTCAGCTAGCGCGCTAGAAGGACAGATTGAATTTGATTCTGTATATATTGATTATTCAATACTTAAGGAAAAACAATATATTATAAATGGCGATAACTACTTAAGAAAGGCTGAAAATCCTAAGATTTCTAAAACAAAAATTCAACAAGATTTTAATTATAGACAAGCCTTAGGCTCATATATAACAGCAACAGAAATTAGCCCTGAGACCGTTGTTACATACGGTAAAATTGGATATATTTATCATAAACTTGGTAAATATACTCTTGCACGTTCAAATTTTGATCATGGGTTGAATTTACAAAGAAATAATCCTTATGTGAGCTACTTATATGCAGGATTTTACTTTGATAACCAAGATTTTAATAAAGCAATGAAATATTATAAGATTGCACAAAAAAATAACTACCCTAATAAGTATTCCTTGTACTATAATATAGGGGAGACAAATGAAAAACTTGGGGACTTGGTTAGGGCTAAGCACTTCTACTCAATGGCTTACGCACTAAAAACGAGTGATAAATTAAAAGCTAAAATGCAAGCAATTGATGCATTACAATATATGAAATCACAGTATTACATGCGTAAAAAGCCGTACTACTACAATGATTAATGGGGATTTGAATGAAATCATTATTTAGAAAAATTACATGCTTATTCTTTATGTTCTTATTTGTTCAAGGTGCAACAATGGCGTATGATGATGTATTTGCACCATACACTCCAATGCCAAATGAAGAAGTTTATAGAAAAAATGTATATAAAATTAGTGCTATAAATCCAACAACTGCGACAAATTGGACAGCAAGCATGTATCCTGGACTTAGAGGTGCTAACCAATTAGTTGTATATACTCCTGAATATTCAACACCTTCAACAGGTACAAATGAATATGGTGGAGAAGCAATTGTTGAGGGCAATATCGTAACATCTTTAAGTGGTGCAGATTCATTGATTCCTTCAAACGGTATTGTTATCAGTGCGCATGGTCGAGCTAAAGCATGGTTAAATAAAAATATTGAAATAGGAACAATCATTTCTATTGATAAGGCTACAATGACTATAACTGCTTATAACACTTCTAGAAGTTATATTTTTGCAGCAAAAGAAAAGATTGAAGAAGCTACAACTATAATGAATTATTATCAAAAAAATTCATTCAGCTATAATTCAAAACCGACTAAAACTTATCTTGCAAAAGCAAAACATTATGTAAGAAAGGCTGAGCATAATACTACTGAATTGCAACAATTTGCATCTCTTGCCGTTCAAAACGCGAACCTTGCAATGGCAGCAGCCATACCATACAAAGCCTCTGAATTAAAAGGTATTTGGATTAGACCTACAAGCAAAACCGAAGCTAATATTATTGCATCGTTAGACCATTTAAAGGCTACAGGCATTAACAATATATTTCTAGAAACTTATTTTCACGGAAGAACAATCTTTCCTAGTTCAACAATGAAGAAATATGGTTTTATTGAACAATATGAAAACTTTAAAGGAATTGACCCTCTTAGAATATGGATTACAGAAGCGCATAAACGTGGAATGAAAGTAAACATCTGGTTTGAATCCTTCTATACTGGTAATAAACCAAATGTTGGCAACTCAATTCTTGCAGTAAAACCTGAATGGTCAAATGTAAACCTTCGTAATGTTGATGCACCATTGCCAATTGCCTCAACTTCAGAACATAACGGTTATTTCTTAGATCCAGCAAATCCTGAGGTACAAAATTTCTTGTTTGACTTAATAAAGGAAATTATTAGCAATTATAATCCAGATGGAATAAATATTGACTATGTAAGATATCCACAATCCGTATCCGCTAGATATGCGGGTTATGCTCTTTCAAATTGGGGATACACTCAATATGCAAGAGAAGAATTTAAATTAATTTATGGTGTTGATCCTGTAAATATTGCCTATAGCGATACCAAAATGTGGAATGAATGGGATAAATACAGACAAGACAAAGTTACGGAATACATTGAAGGGGTATCTAAAATTTGTCGACAAAATAGAATATTCTTAACAGCAGTAGTCTTTCCTAACAGGCAAATGGCGTTAGAAACAAAACAACAAGATTGGACAACGTGGTCCGACAACAACTTCATCGACGGTTTTACGCCATTATTTTTAACTTGTGATGCTAAAACAATTAAAATGATGATATTTGATATGTTAAAAGAAATGTCACCTAGAACTAAACTATATGCAGGTTTATTTGTAACTTTTATGGATGGTTCAGAAGAGGATTTAATTAGACAAATTCATGAAACTCGAAAGCTAAATCTTGGAGGTATAATTTTATTTGATTATGCACACTTACAAGAAAAATATATTAAAACATTGACAAAAAGTATATTTACAAATAGCACAGTTATTACAGGCAACTCTAAACAAAATTGTCAAAGAAGGTAACAATGACTGAAGAAAACAAAAGAACTCCAAAGAAATTCTTAGGCATTTTATTTGAATGTTGCGGAGTTTATGGCAGAATATATCAAAACAATGACGGTACAGCTTACGTCGGAAGATGTCCAAAATGTATGCGGGCGATAAAAGTTAGAATTGGCGAAGGCGGTACAGGTCAAAGATTTTTTAGGGGAAAATAACTATGGAAACAATGGAAAAATTAAGAAAACAAGAAGAATTAATTGACATTTTTTACAACCTAGCAAGCATACCTTCACCTTCATTACATGAAGAAAAAGTCGTAGCTTGGGTAAAAGATTTTTGTCAAAAAGAAGGGTTACACTTTGAAACTGATAGTTACAGCAATGTAATCATAAAATTACCGACAACAGACCCAACAAAACCATTAATGGCGTTATCATCACACATGGACGTTGTTGGTGACGATACACCGGTAATTCCAATGCTAGACGGAGATTTTATTAAAGCAAATAATAGAACTCTTGGCGGAGATGATAAATTCGGTATCGCTGCCGCATTAAAACTACTTAAAGACACTAAAAATTCGGATATGAAACATGGTGGTCTAGAAGTTGTATTTACACGCGATGAAGAAAACGGAATGAGTGGTATTCACAACTTTGATTTTAATAAATTAAACTCAAAATATGTAATAGTGTGTGATGCTGATATTTTCGGTGTTTTACAAATTTCTGGAGCTAGCTATTGTAACGGTCACGTTGAAATTTCTTGCAAGGGTGGTCATTCAGGTATTGAAATTGCAGATAAAACAAAACCTAATGCAGCAAAATTAATAGCAGAATTATGCAATACTATTCCTCAAGGCGTTTATTATGAAGACGAAACAGGTGTTGTAACATCTATCAACTTAGGTGGTATAAAAGCTGGTGATATCAAGGTTACAAACGTTTTAAATCCTTTCGCTGAAGCAACTTATTCTATCAGAAGTGCCTCATTACCTAAAGAAAATGAATTAATCGCTAAAATTCAAGGTATGATTGAGGATTTCAACAAAAAATATGAAGGAATTGCCGTTGCTAAGGGCACATTTAAACAAAAAATGCCAGCATTTGAAAAATCTGATGATACATATATACCTGAAGTGTTCAAAAGAGCAGCAGAAAAACTTGGCGTAAAATATGAAATCAATTCCTTCCACGCAGGTGCAGAAACTCATATTTACTGCCAACACAAAAATGCTAAAGGGGAAACCTTCATTCCATTCTTAATGGGGCTTGCTGACCTTTACAATATGCACTCAGCAGATGAAAAAATGGACTACAAGAGTTTCCTAAAAGGCTACAAATTACTTAACCAATTTTTCTTCGAGTTCAACAAATAATTTAACAACTTGTTTATGAATATTTTCAATTGAATCAACAGAGTTAATAACTTTAACTCTGTTTGGTTCTTTTTGGGCTATTTTTAAATAACCTTGACGAACTCTTTCAAAAAATTCTTTGCCTGCAGATTCCATGCGATCTTTTTCTTTGCCAACTCTAGCCATTGAAGTTTCTACATCTATATCAAAAACAATAGTTAAATCAGGTTTTAAACCGCTTGTTGCAATATTATTCAGCATATCAATTTTATCAACATCAAGTTGTCTCCCATAACCCTGATAAGCAAGAGAGGAATCTGTATGTCTGTCACTAATTACAATTTTACCTTGTTCGATATTTTTACGGACAATAATATCAACATTTTGAGCTCTGTCAGCTAAAAATAAGAACGATTCACACACTGAAGATACTTCGCCGTCATAATCTAACAATAGAGCTCTAATTTTTTCGCCTACCCCCTTACAACCGGGTTCTCTAGTTAAAACAACATCAAAATTTCTATTTTTTAAATATTCAGTAAATAACTTAATTTGAGTTGTTTTACCACAACCGTCTGCACCTTCAAATGTAATAAATAAACCTTTGTTCATATTTTTAACTTTCTTTTCTAGGAAATAGTTTTGTTTTTCTTTATAGCCTTCT
>CALAFU010000243.1 GCA_937891325.1 uncultured Candidatus Melainabacteria bacterium
TACATATTTTATAGAGCTTGATATGAACACTGTTTTGGGTGGAGTTCGAGATGATTTTGTAGAAAGAGTCGTAAATAATTTAGGTGAAAACAATATTGTTGCAGTTACTGCATCAAATTTAATCAAAAACTTTGACGGTTTTTCTGATGATTCTTTAAATGCGGATATGACAAAAGCTAAGTTGCTAGAACATGTTTCTGCGTTTTTAGGTGAATTAACAAATGCTGTGACAAGCAAAAAAGAGGTTATTTTAATTACGCTTGGCGGTGAAACTTCGTTCAAATGTTGCCAAGCAATAAATTCAAACCAATTACAAATTATAGATGAGATTGCTCCACTTGTGGCTTTGACATTAGACCATAAGGCACAGTGGATTGTTTCAAAATCTGGACATATTGGTAGTTCAAACGCTCTAATTGAGATATTGAAATACTTTGAGCAACACGAGCCAGAAGATGAAATGTAATCTTCATGTCAAGTTTGTTAACTTTTGTAAAATTATTAATTGTATTATTTACAATTAATAATTTCTGTGCTATATTATAAGTGTTATGAACATTACTCCAATTAATAAAAATTACACAGCCCCAAAAAGCATGCAAACTTTGAACTTCGGTTCTAAAGTTAATGCTCAAGTTGGCGAAGCAAACAAAAATTTTTGCACAAAAACAATTGTAAAAAACACACTAAAAGAATTTAGCAATTCTAGAGGTCAATATTTGGCTGATATCGATTTATCTGATATCTACATTCCAAATACTCCAAAAGCTAAAACAGTTGTTCAAACTCCACCAATCGTATTTGGTAGTGCAGTTAAATGTTTAGCTGACCAACCATTAGCAGACACTTTTGAATTGAAATCAAAAAAACAAGACAAGAATTTGCAAATCCCATTCAAGGGTGCTTATCCTCAATACTTAATCGATCAAGATGGAGTTGTTGAAGATTATGAATGCACTTCAAACGGAATTCAGGATATAGCCTATTCTTCCTACTGCAGACCCGCGAGCTATTCTTTTAAAGGGAAAGAGGAAAATATTTTACAAAAGATATGCAAAACCTTAAAAGAATATTTACCATTATAATTTCTTAAAAAAGAATAAGCAACCGAGTTTCAGACCATTTCAATTTATTTAGGGTCTGATTTCTTGTATCAATATGTATTAATTCTCTTCTTTTTTGAACATAAAACACTTGCATTTTTCGCGATTGTCTATTAAAATAGCTATATGAGTGATTTAAGTTTAAACCAAAAAGCAAAAATTTTCTTCGATGGTGAAAATGGCATCGAAATGGAACTAGACTGTTACATCAATGATATTGAAGATGACAGATTGGGATTAGATTATCCCGCAGACGCAGAGACTTTGAAAAAGTACTTGGAAGAAGGTACTCCGATTGACGTGAAAATCTTTACGCCATCTGGTCTTATGGTGTTTGAATCTGTTGTTATCAACTCTCCTGATGAAGGTTTCGTTGTTGAATATGTAGAAGACGCAGTTGTTATCCAACGTCGTGACTATTCTCGTTCACCATTGAAAACTAAGTTAGAATTGAAACTAAGAACTGAAACTTTCGTTGCTAGTACAATCGATATTTCAGGTGGTGGTATCAAATTCTTCTCTAAAGAAGACTTGAATCCGGAAGAAGTCGTTACAGGTAAGTTATATCTTAAAAATTATGATGTACCTGCTAGATTTGAAGCAGTTATCCTTGATAACCCTTCACTTCAACCTGACGAATACACTCTTGCTTTCACAAATATTGATGAAAAAGAAAGAGATAAAATTATCAAAACTTGTTTCGCTATTGATATGCAATCAAGACGAAACAGAAATGAAGAATAATTTTATTAAATTATCATGAATAAACTTCGAGAAATTGAGAAAAAAATAAATAAAGAAGTTAAAAATGGTCATGTGCAAAACGCTATCGAAGTTTGCCAAGTTGAGTTACAAAACGACCCAACAAACGCAGATTTACACGTTAGACTTGGCGATTTGTATTTAGCATGGCATTTAGATATTCACAACTCTTATCAATATATTGATGAAGCTATTACAGAATATCAAAGAGCTTTAGAAACTTACATTGATTCTGCTGAAATCTATTTTAAAATAGGTCAAGCTCAATATTTTAAAGGTGATTTAGAAAAAGCCATTAACTATTTGAATATGGCAACAACTAAAAATAAAAACCTTGCTAAAGCATATTATTTATTGGCTGAAACTTACACCAAAAAGGCTCACTTCTTAGAAGCAATGTTTAACGCAAAACACGCTATCAAGTTAGCGCCTTTAACAAGCTCTTCAGCACATTATTTGCTATACAACCTTTACAAGGTTTCATCTTTCAGAAACCCTCTTTCTTGGTGGCGTAGCAAATGGCAATTATTATTAGCTCTTTTGACATTACCATTTGACAAAATGGCTATCAAGAACGTTGTTCGCTCTTTATCATACTTACAATTCTTGCCGGTATTGCTTAAAGGGTATTATCAAGTACAAAAAAGTGGCTTAGCTAGTGCAATTGATTTGTACATTGATGCAATCGAAAAAGCTCCTGGGTTTGTGCCTTTATATTGTTTATTAGGAGATATTTACCGATCAATCGGTCAATATGATGATGCGATTACAGAATACAAAATGGCAATTTGGCTAGACAGTTTGAACATTCCAGCTTACCGCCATTTATGCCAAGCATACGAAGAACAAGGCGATTACGACAATGCGATTGATATTTATCAAAAATTAATCAGCATCTTGCCTACAATGCCTGAATTCCATTCAAATTTGGCTAACTTGTATTACATCAAGGGTGACATCAAAGAGGCTATTTCGCACTACCAATCAGCAATTACGCTTAACCCTAACAAAAAATGGACAAGTATTATCACTCAAACTCTTGGTTTTGTTTATCAAGAAAATAAAGGTGATTTGGACGCAGCAATTAGTGCTTACCAAAGTGCATATCTTTTAACTCCAGAAGATATGGATATTTACGTAAACTTAGGTTCTGCGTTCTACGATAAAGAAGATTTTGAAAACGCTTTGACTGTATACAGAAGCGCTTTAGACCTTGACCCAAACAATGCAAAAATTCACTGTAACTTAGGTTTCTTGTATTGGGGCAAAGGTGATATTGACGAAGCTATTAAAGAATACGAACTTGCTATTGAAAACGACCCAATGTACGACATTGCATACAACAATTTGGGCGTAATTTACCTTGACGATTTAGGCAGAGTTCAAAAATCAATCGAATTATTCAAAAAATCAATCGAATGTAACCCAAATTATGCGCTTGCACACTTCAACTTAGCTAGAGCAATTACAATTGTTGGCGACAAGATTGAAGCTGCTAAATTATACCAAGTTGCTCAAGATATTAATAAGGTTACAAACGAAATTGACCCTCAAGATATTACAAACAAAATTAACAGTTTGTTCCAATCATAATTATTCTCTTGAAGGAAACTTATACACATGTCTAATTATGTTCTTTTTTAGTTGCGGTGAGGTTTTGTCCATGCTACAATTAGCGTAACTAATAGGGAGAATATAATGATTCAATTTTTATTAAAACTTATGGGCGATCCAAACGAAAGAAAAGTTAAAGCGATTATGCCTATAATTGAACACATAAACGCTCTTGAGCCTGAATTTGAAAAACTTTCAGATGATGAATTAAGAGCTAAGACTCAAGAATTTAAAGAAATTCTTAAAAATAGAAGAACTTCAGATAATCCAAAAGCTGATAAAATCTTAGAAAAAGAAGCGTTGGATAAAATTTTACCAGAAGCATTTGCAACAGTTCGTGAAGCAGGTAAACGTGTTTTAAATATGCGTCACTTCGACGTTCAGTTAATCGGTGGTTACTTCTTGCATAACGGTCATATCGCTGAAATGAGAACCGGTGAAGGTAAAACTCTTGTTGCGACTTTACCGGCATACTTAAATGCCTTGACAGGCAAGGGTGCTCACGTAATCACTGTAAACGATTACTTGGCAAAACGTGACAGCGAATGGATGGGTAAAATTTACAAATTCTTAGGCTTAACCGTTGGCGTAATTCTTTCTGGCGGAAGAACTGCGGACGATTTTGAGCTTAAACGTCAAGCATACGCTTGCGATATCACTTACGGTACGAACAACGAATTCGGTTTTGATTACCTACGTGATAACATGGCTGGAAGCATGGACATGCTTGTTCAAAGACCTTACAACTATGCGATTATCGACGAAGTTGACTCTATTTTAATCGATGAAGCTAGAACTCCATTAATCATCAGCGGTCGTGTTGAAAAATCTGCTGACACTTATCGTTTAATGGCAAAAGTTGCTCCTCAACTTGAAAAAGTTAGAGATTACGAGGTTGATGAAAAGAATAAAAATATTATTTTGACAGAAGAAGGTATTGACAGAGCGCAAGAAATTATTGGTTGCAAAGACTTGTTTGATTTGTCTGACAACTACGCTCATCACTTGTTGCAAGCCTTAAAAGCAAAAGAATTATTCATCAGAGATACTGACTACGTTGTTAAAAATGGCGAAGTTTGTATCGTTGACGAATTTACAGGTCGTTTGATGGAAGGTCGTCGTTGGTCAGACGGTTTACACCAAGCAATTGAGGCTAAAGAAGGGGTTAAAATCCAAGATGAAACTCAAACTTTAGCAAGTATCACTTTCCAAAACTTGTTTAGATTGTACCCTAAATTATCAGGTATGACAGGTACTGCGATGACTGAAGAAGCTGAATTTGGAAAGATTTACAACCTTGAAGTTACAACAATTCCAACAAACAAACCTGATATCAGAATTAATTACCCTGATGTAATTTACAAGACAGAAAAGCAAAAATATTTGTCTGTTGTTGACGATATTATTGAGCAACACAAAAAAGGTCGCCCTGTTCTTGTTGGTACAATCAGTATCGAAAAATCTGAATTGTTATCAAAATTATTGAAGGATAGAAATATTCCGCACAACGTTTTAAACGCAAAACATCACGCAAAAGAAGCATACATCATTGCCCAAGCCGGTAGAAAAGGCGCTGTTACAATCGCTACAAACATGGCTGGTCGTGGTACAGATATTCTTTTAGGTGGTAATGCTGAATATTTAGCAAAAGAAAAATTAGAAAACGAAGGTATTACACCGGAAGACCCTAATTACGAAGAAAGAAAAGACCAATTATTGGCTGAAACTCGTGAACAAACTGAACAAGAGCATAAAGAAGTTATCCGAGTTGGTGGTTTGCACGTAATCGGTACAGAAAGACACGAATCAAGACGTATCGACAACCAATTAAGAGGTCGTGCCGCTCGTCAAGGCGACCCAGGGTCAACAAGATTCTTCTTATCTTTGGAAGATAACTTGATGAGAATTTTCGGCGGTGAAAAAATTATTCAACTTATGAATGCACTTAATGTTGAAGAAGATATGGCAATCGAAAACCCTATCATCACAAGACAAATTCAATCAGCACAAAAGAAAGTTGAGACTTACCACTTCGATATAAGAAAATCAGTTCTTGAATATGACGATGTTATGAATGTTCAAAGGGAAAAATTCTACGAACAAAGACGTAAAGTTCTTTCTGGTAAAAACTTGTCAGAAGATATTATTTATATGATTGAAAGAGAAATTGACAGACTTTTAAGTAGCTACATTTCTCCACACATGGCAGTTGAAGAATACATTGACGAAGATTTAAACACATTAATCAAAGAACTTCACTCAATTGTTCCACAACTTTCTTACATCACTGTAAGCGATATCAAAAACTTGCAATACGCTGATATGTACGACAAAATCGTAGATTTAGCAAAACAAAAATATCGTGAACACGAGCAAGAAATGGTTGATTTCTACAACGATGTAATTTCTCAATACGAAGAAAATCCAGAAAAACAAGAACCATTTGCAGACAACAATATTGCAAGAAACGTAGAACGCGATATTATGTTACAAGTTGTTGATAACAAGTGGATTGACCACTTACACAACATTGATATCTTGCGTGACGGTATTGGCTTACGTGCTTACGGTCAAAAAGATCCACTTATTGAGTACAAAAAAGAGGCTTATGACTTATTCAATAAAATGATGTACGAAATTCAAGGCGAAACAGTAAAACACTTATTCAGAACAAAATTCGGAGTCCAGATTGTACATCAAGAACCTGTTGAAACAAGTCTTTCAAAAGCAGCAGAAGAATTCGACAGTTCAGAAGACAAGGAAGAAATCGAAGTTAAACCAATTCGCAAAGGTGAAAAAATCGGAAGAAACGATCCATGCCCTTGCGGAAGTGGTAAAAAATACAAAAATTGTTGTATGAACAAAGTTGATGCATAGTTTTTTAAGGCGGTGAAATTGAAAATTTCACCGCCTTTTTGTTAGGCATTGCCTGACCTACATATTGTTTAAAGGTGATTTTTGAGATGATATTATTTCAATTCCACCAAATCATTTTTTATCAGTGTTTTAAACTTTTCGTCAATTGCGTTTAAGTCAACGATATCAACTTCATAGGGCAATGTAGAATCTGTAAAAGTTATTAGCAAATTACCCAAAACATCGGCTGAAATCTTTTTATCGTTGCATTTTACCGCGATATCAATGTCGGAATACTCTTTATTTGTTCCTTTTGC
>CALAFU010000244.1 GCA_937891325.1 uncultured Candidatus Melainabacteria bacterium
AATTTATTTCAGGGTCGCAATATTTATGAGATTCTGAAACAAGTTCAGAATGACAACTTATTATAGTTCGACTTATTCACTTAATGTCTTAAAGCCTTAAAGTCTTTAATAATGAGGTGATATGACAAGTAATATTTTATTTTTTATCGTAACAGTAGCTCTTTTTGGTTTAGTTCCTGGACCTGATATTATTTTTGTTATAACTCAGGCAGTTACTAAAGGTAAAAAAGAAGCCTTGTATGTGTCTTTGGGGCTTACAACAGGTTGTATGTTTCATGCGACATTGGCGTCTTTTGGAGTTGCGTTTATTTTTCAACAATCGGCTTTGGCATTTAACGCACTAAAAACATTGGGTGTAATTTACTTGTTGTATTTAGCTTACAAAACTTTTATTAATGCGGATAAAGAGATTACGGCAACAGATGAAAATAAAGCAAAATTAGGATATTTTAAGGGTGTTTTGATGAATATTTTAAATCCTAAAGTAATCTTATTTTTCCTTGCGTTTTTGCCTCAATTTGTGCCGTCAAACGTTAACCATATAAGTTTGTATATGTTTATGCTGGGCGTAATTTTTATGTTAGTAACCCTTGTTGTGTTTAGCTTGGTAGCAATTTTGGCATCACAACTAAATACTCATTTGATTTCTAAACCTAAAACTATGACAAAAGTAAATAAAGGTAGTGCGTTTGTTTTGGGTGGATTGGCAATATTACTAGCTTTGGCAAGACAAAGTTAGTTGGTAAGTCTTTAAGTCAATAAGCAGTTAAGTGTATAAGTCGAACTATAATTAAGCTGTCATTCTGAACTTGTTTCAGAATCTAATAAATATTGCGACCCTGAAATAAATTCAGGGTGACAATAAAAAATTAATAATAAATGACTTATCGCCTTATCGCCTTAACCCTTATAGTCTAAAAAATAAGTGTCATCTTTACATTCATATTAAGATGTTATCAAGATATTACTAGTTTAGGCATGTTTATAATATAATATACATAATAGGTACATTAGAATAGGGGAATTATTTTGAAGACTTCCAAACTGACATCATTTATTTTTGGCGCATTAATTTTAGGCGTAATTATCGGTTGGTTATTTCCATCATTTGCAGTTAAATTAGACCCTTTGGCAAAAATCTTTTTAAATATGATTAAAATGATTATTGCACCATTGTTGTTCTCAACATTGGTTGTTGGTATTGCCGGACATGGTGATATTAAGAGTTTAGGTAAAATCGGTTTAAAAACTATAATTTACTTCGAGATTGTTACAACAATTGCTTTGTTAATTGGTTTAGCAATGGGTAACTTGGTTCAACCGGGGGTTGGTGTTGTAGTAAACGCAAGTGCTCACGATATGCAAGCGGCTCAACACTTAGCCACAATTAATACAAGTAATTCTTTGAGCGGAATGATTATCGGTATGTTCCCAACTTCTGTTGTTAAGGCAATGGCAGACGGTAACTTGCTTCAAATCGTAATCTTCTCTCTATTCTTTGCGGTTGCAATTTGTGCAGTTGGTAAAGCTGCAAAACCTGTTTTAGATGTTTTAAATTCAACTGCAAAAATAATGTTCAAATTTACAGAATATGTAATGTACTTCGCTCCTGTTGGTATTTTGGGGGCGGTTGCTTCTGCTATCGGCTCAAACGGTATCGGAGTATTAAAAAGTTATGGTAAAGTAATTTTCTGCTTATATGCAGCGTTAGCAATATTTATTGGTTTAGTTTTGCATGGGGTGTGTTCAATTGTAAGAGTTCCATTCTGGAAACTTATGGGCGCATTAAAAGACCAAATTTTGTTGGCATTTACAACTTCAAGTTCAGAAGCTGCCCTACCTAAATCAATGGAAATTATGGAAAAATTCGGTGTTCCAAGAAACATTGTGGCGTTCGTAATGCCTACAGGTTATTCATTTAACCTTGACGGTTCAACATTGGGTGTTGCCGTTGCAGTATTATTTTCTACACAAATTGTAGGAATTAACTTGAATTTTGAACAACAATTAGTTATGATGTTAGCGTTGATGTTTGCTAGTAAAGGTATCGCAGGTGTACCAAGGGTATCATTAATCGTACTTGCAGGTACTTTGACAACATTCAACTACCCAATCGTAGGTGTTGCAATTCTATTAGGTATTGACCACATTCTAGATATGGCACGTACAGTAACAAACTTGATTGGTAACTCAATCGCAACAGTTGTTATTGCTCGTTGGGAAGGTCAATTTGATGACGAAAAAATGCAAAAATATATTTCTAAAGAAAAACGTCGTAAAGAGTTATTAGCATACTTTAGCTCAAAAAGACAACAACAAAAAAATAATCAATTAGTAAATGAAGGATAAGTTGGAAATGACAGAGAACGAAAAAAAAGAGTTTAAAGATACTCTTAATTTACCAAAAACTACGTTAGAAATGCGTGCAAACGCTACTAAAAAAGAACCTGAAACTCAAAAGTTCTGGGAAGAACATCAAATGTATAAAAAAATGACTGAAAACAGAGATAAAGCTAATAGCTTTATTCTTCACGACGGTCCTCCATACTTGAGTTCAGAAAAAATCCACGTTGGTACAGCGTTGAACAAAATTTTAAAAGATATTTTAATCAAATATAAATCACAAAGAGGCTACTATGCACCTTATGTTCCAGGATATGACGGTCACGGTTTACCAATTGAAAACAAAGTTGTTAAAAACATTGAAGGTGGACGTAACGCAGTTACTCCGGCAGAATTGAGACAAAAATGTCGTGAATATGCTCACAACAGCTTGAAAGGTCAAGAATCAGAATTCAAAAGACTTGGCGTTTTAGGCAATTGGGAACATCCTTATTTAACAATTGACGGCGAATACGAGGCTGAACAAGTTAGAGTATTTGGTGAAATGTACAAAAAAGGTTATATTGAAAAAGGTTTGAAGCCTGTTTATTGGTGCGCATCTTGCGAAACAGCTCTTGCTGAAGCTGAGGTTGAATATGCAGATCATACATCAACTTCAATTTACGTAAGATTTAAGTTTGATGATGAAAGCGTTAATACTTTAAAATCAAAATTTGATTTCTTAAACACAGACAAAGATATGTATGCTGTAATTTGGACAACAACTCCATGGACAATTCCGTCAAACTTAGCAATCAGTGTACACCCAAGATTTGAATATACCTTCTTTGAATACAACAACGATATTTATTATGCAGCAACAGGCTTGTTAGCAAACTTCTTGAAAGACGTTGATTGGAAAGAAGAAGCTATTAAAGTTCTAGGCACTTGCAAAGGTCAAGACTTAGAAAATTTAACTCCTGTTCACCCATTGTATGACAGAAAATCACCAATTCTTTGTGGCGAACACGTTACACTAGATGCTGGTACAGGTTCAGTTCATACAGCTCCTGGACACGGTTTAGAAGACTACGAAGTTTGTTGCAAATACAAAATCGGTGTTTACTCACCTCTTGATTCAAAAGGTGTTTGGACAGAAGAAGCAGGCGACTTAGCAGGTATTCCTTACTATAAAGGAAATTCAATTGTAATTGATAAATTAAAAGATTGTGGCGCACTACTTGCTGCAGCTGATATTCAACACAGTTACCCACATTGTTGGAGATGTAAAAAGCCTGTAATTTACAGAGCAACTCCACAATGGTTCGTAAAAGTTGATAAATTCAGAGATAAAGCTCTAGAAGAAATTAAAAAAGTTAAATTTATTCCTGCATCAGGTGAAGCAAGAATTTCAAACATGGTTGAAGGTCGTACAGATTGGTGTATTTCTCGTCAGCGTGCTTGGGGTGTTCCAATCCCTGTATTCTATTGCGAGGACTGTGGCGAAGTTATCGTTACAGACGAAACAATTGAGCACGTAGCTAAGATGTTTGAAAAAGAATCTTCAGATGCGTGGGTTAAATATTCTGAAAAAGAACTTATGCCAGAAGGTTTTGTTTGCCCTAAATGTGGTAAAACACACTTCCGCAAAGAAAAAGATATTATGGACGTTTGGTTTGATTCAGGTGTTTCTTGGAGAGCCGTTGTTGAAAAACGCGCTGATGAATTAAATCACACTCCTGTTGATATGTATTTAGAAGGTTCTGACCAACACAGAGGTTGGTTCCAATCTTCATTATTAACATCAGTTGCAACTCAAGGCAAAGCACCTTACAAACAAGTCTTAACTCACGGTTTTGTATTTGGTGAAGACGGTAGAAAAATGTCTAAATCTTTAGGCAACTACATCAGACCAGACGATATTATTAAAAACTATGGTGCTGATATTTTAAGACTTTGGGCTGCATCAGTTGATTATAGAAACGATATCAAAATCGGTGACAACATCGTTAAACAACTTGCTGAAATCTTTAAGAAAACAAGAAATACAGCTCGTTTCTTAATGGGTAACTTGTTTGACTTTGATCCTGAAAAAGATTACGTAGACTACAAAGACCTTAAAGACTTGGATAAATTTGCATTACACAAATTGTACCAATTAATCGAAAACGTAACAGAAGCGTTTGAAGGTTATGAATTCTACAAATATTTCCAATGCTTGCAAAACTTTGCTGCAGTTGATTTAAGCTCATTCTACTTGGATATCGTAAAAGATAGATTGTATACTTCAGGTAAAAAATCACTTTCACGTAGAGCTTGCCAAACAGTAATGTATGAAATCTTACAAGCCTTGGTTAGAATCATTATGCCTGTAATGCCTCACCAAGCAGAAGATATTTGGCAAAATGTTCCAGAAAATCAAAAGGGCGGATTGGAAAGTATCTTGCTTTCTTCTTGGCCTGAAATGAAACCAGAATGGAACAATCCAGAATTAGAACAAGAATTTGCAAAAATCTTGAAAACTCGTGTTATTGTAACAAAAGCAATTGAACCTCTAAGAGCAGAAAAGAAAGTTGGAAGCTCATTGGAAGTTGCAGTTTACGTAAAATACGATGAAAACAAAGACTTGTTGAAATCTTGTGAAAACGAATTGTGCAATATCTTTATTACATCTCAAGCAGTCGTTGCTGATGAAAAACCAGCAGATGTATTGAATGAATATACAGAAGACGGTTGCACAGTATGGGTAACAAAAGCACATGGCGAAAAATGTTGCCGTTGTTGGAAATATCGCGAATTGAACGCAGACGGTATTTGCCCAGATTGTCAAGAAGCAATTAATGAATAATTTAATATAATAAAATACAAAAGGCGCGAGCGGTACGCTCGCGCCTTTTGATTACGTAAAGTAATAAAAAATAGTTATGTCATGCTGAACTTGTTTCAGCATCTTACTATTTTATGGATAAAGAACTAAATTATATCCTCAAATAAATCTTTCATTTTGGGATTAAACTCTTTTATCAAATTTATTTTCCATTGTCTATGCCACCGTTTTAGCTGTTTTTCTCTATTCAGAGCAGTTTCAACAGAATTTGTTTGTTCATAATATATTAACCTATCAACATTATATT
This sequence comes from uncultured Candidatus Melainabacteria bacterium, assembly GCA_937891325.1. Taxonomy (GTDB): domain Bacteria; phylum Cyanobacteriota; class Vampirovibrionia; order Gastranaerophilales; family Gastranaerophilaceae; genus UBA6984. The sequence goes on from CALAFU010000244.1 coordinate 5,457, forward strand.
TTTCAGTAAAGCCTTCTACTACTTTATTTTTATGTTCCCATATACGTTTTTTAAGATTACTCGTTACACCAATATAAAAAGTTGTTTCTTCAAAATTGGTTAAAATATATACAAAATATGTTTTATTCATAGGTTAATTATACCATATTACGTTGATAAGATGCTGAAACAAGTTCAGCATGACATTGTTGTTTGTTTTTTACTTTTAATTCTTTGTATAAAAACGGCACGAGTTATTCACTCGTGCCATATAACATAAAATATTATGTCGTCCTGAACTAGTTTCAGGACCTTACCATTTTATAGATAATAAATTAAATTTATTTCTCTTTATTACCAATTCATCGGATTAAATGGGCTTATTGGACTCATTGGGTTCAATGGGTTTGACCAATCATCATCTCTGTTGTTTGTTGTACTAGATGTAGTACTTGAGCTATTTGACTCAGATGATGAAGATTTTCTTGGCGATGGGTAATAGGGTCCTGCCTCTGCTGTGGATTCAGAAAATTTTTGTCCGCCTGCTTTATAAACGGCTTTGTGTAAACCGTCGTGGTTTTCAATTTTATACGTTGAATTTTTACCACGTTCTAACTTTGTTCTAAATTCTTTGTATTGTTGAGGCATTTTCATTTCTGGTTTTTCAAACTCAACAACTGCCTTTAAAATATTTTGCTGTTCAGCTTTTGGATTTTTAGTTGTTTTAGAAAACTCGTAAGCCTCGCTCATACCTTTGATTGTCAAATTAGTTTGAGCGAATGTCTTTACTGTATCAACATCAAGTTCGCCTTTTTTCAAATATTTTTTAATTTCTTTTTGGTCTTCTTTGTCGTATCGTTGGAAACCTTGGTCATTTTTTATAGCCTTAACTTCGTCCATTTGCTTAGAAACTTCCGATTTAAAAATATCAGGCAACCAATTAAATTCTTGGGCTTGTGGGGTTTGTTTTTTTACAGGGGTATTCAACGGATTAAACGCTTTTGGTTGCACATTCTGCGTAGCAACACGTGGCATTACTCGTGGAGTAACTGCTTGAATAGGCATAATAAAATCCTTCCTTTCTATTTACTTTGCCATGAAAAACGACCCTAAAAATTTAAATTGCTCTAGTATGAATAAAAGTTTACATTATTTAACACTATAAGGGTTAAGCCTATAAGACGATAAGTCATTTATTATGATGTCACCCTGAATTT
>CALAFU010000245.1 GCA_937891325.1 uncultured Candidatus Melainabacteria bacterium
ATATAATTACTCAACTCTTTTACTGTCGCATTTTCCATAATATTTTTAAGATTATCTTTAATAACATCTGTCTTCATGCCTGTACTTGCAATGTTGATATCAAAAATATTAAGTGATTTTTCTACCGCCTTTTTTAAATCAGAAACTGTTTTAAAACCTGATTCATTAAGGGCTTTCAAATCTTCTGATGATTCACAACCTTTAGCTTTTAAATAATCCTGAAAATCTGATTCAAAATCTATTGTCTTTAAATATTCATCAAATTTAGAACCACCTTGAATATAAGTACAATAATCTATCAACTCTATATCAAAAGCTTTTTTCTTTAGATTATCTTCAACAACATTTTTATATTCATCGACAGTTGACGGAGAATCAAAACCATACATTGAGAAAGAATCCTTGAACAAATTTGATTTTATTTTATCGTATTCTTTGTCTAATTGAGCATGTTTTTCTTGAATTTCTTCTAACGAAAAAGATTTTGAAAATAGTTTTATATGTTGGATTTTTTTCGTTTGCTCAGGAAGCGTTCTCATTGCCTCTTGCAATGTCACACATTCATTGTCATATATAAAGCCCTCGCGTCTAGTGTTTATTCTTGCATGATAAAAAAAAAACGGATTTTGCATCATACGGATAAATGATAATTATTATCACAAAACAGGCATGAAAAAAATTTATAGAAAAGGCGCGAGTTGGCTTTTAGCCAACTCGCGCCTTTTTCTAAACTTATTCAATTATTTATACATTTGAACTTCTGGAGCAAAAGTTAATGATGTGATATTTTTGTTTACATCTGCGTTTGCTTCCAAGTGGCTTATACAAAGCATCATTACTACCGCAACTGATACGATTGATAAGATTTTTAGTTTCATTTACTATCCTTTTTTATGTAAAACTGATAATTTCGTTAAAGATTTTGATTGCAAATTTGTCTGTCATTGCTGAAATAAAGTCAATTACAGCTTTTCTATAAGATTGTTGATTTTTGTAATCGTAAACAACCTTGTTTTGACATTGCATTCTTTCTTTTTCGTCCAAAGCAATTTCTGTATATCTTACTAACCATTTTCTAAAATAAGAAGTCAATGTTGGGTACAATGTAGATTCTTTTTCTATTGCACCCAAGATATCTTCTCCAAAATATTTATCAACTTTTTCAAAAATAGTTTCGATAATCAATCTTGCATACTTTTTGAAAGGTTTTAATCTATCGTGACCACAAATATTTTCAGTATTGTAAGCCTTAATAACTCTCATCATTTCAAAAGTACTGTCAGTAAACTTCAAACCTTCCTCAATATTTGAGTTTTGACATAAGTCACGGATGAAGTAGTAAGTCAAAATGTTTGTACTTACGTTTTGCAATCTTTCATTAGGGAACGCAACTTGAATAATGTGTTCTAATTCTTTCTTTTGATCTTCTGTCAAAATGTTATAAATTAAAGCATCTTCAATATCTCTGCCTAAATATGCAATTGTATCAGATAATTTTACAACACAACCTTCATAAGTAAATGGTGATAAGTGGCTTGCATATTGAATTGTAGACAAATCACAGAATTCATCTCTAGGTTTTAAAACCTTGTCATTAACTTCGCCACAGTGGCAAACAATACCGTCACGAACAGCGTAAGTTAAGTTCAAGTTTTGTTGACGTCCTTGATAATCAGGCAAAGTTTCCAAATTATCAACGAAGTTCAAGCTGTTGCCTTCGTGCCAAAAACGTTTTTGAATACCGTATTCGTTTACAATATCGTTTAAAATGTATTCGCCCTGATGCCCGAAAGGTGCGTGACCTAAATCGTGCCCAATTGCGATTGCATTTACAAGTTCTAAGTTCAAGTTCAAAACTTTTGCTATTGTTTCTGCAATTGACGCAACATGGCAAACGTGTTCAATACGTGTACAAATATGGTCATTGTCTGTTGCAAAGAAAACTTGCGTTTTGTTTTTCAAACGTCTATATGCTGTTGAGTGCAAAATTCTGTGTTCGTCACGTTCAAACGGTGAACGCTTGTCATAATCTGTTTTATAGATTTCTGTCATACGAGAAACTGCTTGTTCATATTTAGGGTTGCCCTTGAACATAGCCACTCTTGAAAAATCTACTATTTGTTTTTCTGTTCCGTTAATTAAATTTTCAGTCATAGCAAAAGTATAGCGCATTTTTCAAAACTACAAATACATTAAATATATGAAATTTATGTATAAATTTGTAAACAAATCAAAAAATATCTGCAATAAATTTTATTTTTAGCAGTTTATAATATTATAGTGATACAAAAATAGGAATATTTATGGACTACTCATTAGGAATCAACAACAAGACTCTAAAACGTAACGTTGGTGACGTTTTAAAACAATACGACAAAGACGGAAACGGGCTAAACAGCTCTGAAATAAAAGACCTTGTAAAAGGTTCGGTTTCAATATTTGGCAAACCTTTTGTAAAAGACAAAACAATCCAAAAAATTCAAGGTCAATTTGATGCAAACAAAGACGGTGTTGTTTCAGAAAAAGAAATTGATGCATTTTTGAAGGATAAATATAATATGAAACTTGAAGATGCAAAGAAAATGAATGTAAAAACCTTTGTTGATACACTTCAAGAGAAAGATGAAGCTCGCAAAAAGGCAGAAAAGAAATAATTTTTCTATAACAGAATTCTCTATAAGGCGGTCAAAACTATGTTTTGACCGCCTATTGTATTGTAAAATTTACCGATTATAATATATAAGTGTAAAAAATACAATTTAAAATATTTTATATAAGGGATAATTTTATGATTAAGCAAAAAAGAAACAAAACGAAAATCGTTGCAACTCTTGGACCTGCTAGTTGTGAAGAAGAAATTATTGAACAATTGGTTATGGCTGGCGCAACAATGTTCCGCTTGAACACTTCTCACAACACTGCAGAAGAACACGCAAAAACTATTGATAAAATCAGAGCTATTGAAAAGAAATTAAAAGTATTTATTCCAATTTTGGTAGACTTACAAGGTCCTAAAATCAGAGTTGGTAACTTGATTAAACCAATTCCACTTGAAGTTGGTATGGATTTAGTTTTGGAATACGGTCTAGAGCAAACAGACCCTGAAATTGTACCTGTTGACTACAAAGGTATTGCCGATGACGTTCACGAAGGCGAATGTATTTTGTTAGACGACGGTAAAATCAAAATTCAAGTAACTAAAAAAGAAGGTAAAAGAGTTTACGTTAAAGTTTTACATGGCGAATTGTTGAAACCTAGAAAAGGTATCAATGTTCCTGGTGGTACAGGTAGTGTTTCTGCAATTACTGAACGTGACGTTGAATTCATTAAATTTGCCGTTGAACACGAAGCTGATTATATCGCATTATCATTTGTTAGAGACAAAGACGACATTTTATTGGCAAAAAAATACATCAGCCACTTTGGCGCAGACATTCCTGTAATTTCTAAAATTGAAAAACCGGAAGCTGTTGAAAATATTGAAGAAATTTTAGATGCAACAGATGCTGTAATGGTTGCTAGAGGCGACTTAGGTATTGAATTGTCACCTGAAAAAGTGCCAATGGTTCAAAAACAAATTATTGAATCAGCTTTCAATCACAGAAAAACTTGTATCGTAGCAACTCAAATGCTTGAATCAATGATTGAAGAACCAATTCCAACAAGAGCAGAAGCATCAGACGTTGCAAACGCAATTCTTGACGGTGCAGATGCAGTAATGTTATCAGGCGAAACTGCAATGGGTAAATATCCTGTTGAAGCAGTAAAAATGATGGCAAAAATTGCTAGAGATGTTGAAAGTAGCCCATTCTGCTGTTACAACATTGATTTAGAGATGAATGAAGATTACGAACCAACTCCTCAAGCAATCGCAAGTGCAGCAGTAAAAATGGCTGATTATTTGGGCGCAAAAGCAATCTTAGCCTTCACTCACACAGGTTACACAACAAGATTATTGTCAAAATTAAGACCACAAGTTCCTGTAATTGCGGTTTCTGATATGGAAAAAACTTGCAGAAAATTGAACTTGTATTGGGATATTCACCCAACTCTAAAAAATTGGGACGTTGATTTGACTGACAACTTGTTGAAAAAAATAGACAAGTTACTACTTGAAAAAACTACATTCCAAAAAGATGATAGAGTTATCATTATCGGTTCAATTCCGAAATTAATCACAGGTAGAACAAACTTTGTTCGTGTACACAGAATGTGCGCGTTCCAATAATTGAGGTAAAAAATGAAAACACCATTAAATTTTAAAGTTGATAAAGAAAAATGCGTAAAATGCGGTTTATGCGCAAAAGATTGCTTAGTTAGAGCAATTCAAATAGACGAAGAAGGTTATCCTTACAGCAATGCAACAAACTGCTTAGGTTGCCAACACTGTCTTGCAATTTGCCCAAACGGCGCAATTTCATCTTTTGACAGAAACCCAGATAATTCTGCACCAAACAGACACAGCGTAAATTCTGACGATTTTATGAACTTAATCGAAAACAGAAGAAGTTGCAGACAATACAAACACGAAAACATCGATAAAGAAAAGATGCAAAAATTAAAAAATATGCTAAATTGGGTTCCAACAGGCTGTAACTTCAAGGATTTGCATTTTTCATTTATTGAAGATGTTGATGTAATGGAATCTGTAAAAGACGATTTATACACAGATTTGCAAAAAATCGTAAGATTTATGCCATTCGGTTCAAAGCTAAAAAGCTACAAAAACGCAATTATGAAACGCAATAACGACTTTGTTTTCAGAAACGCACCTCATGCGGTTATTGTTTCAGTGAACAAAAAAGCACCTTGCAAAGATATTGACCCAACAATTGCTTTGAGTTATTTTGAATTATATGCACAAACATTAGGTCTTGGAACTTTATGGTGCGGTCTAGGCTTCTGGACAATTCCACTAAGCAAAAAAGTTATGAAACGCTTGGAAATTCCAAAAACTCACAAAATCGCTTATGTAATGTTGTTTGGTAATCCTGCGGTTGAATACAAACGCGGAATTCAGCCAGAATTTTACGAAATGACAACTGTAAAATAGGTTATAAATGAAGAAAATACTTAGTCTTAAATATGCAATTTTGTTCTTAATTTTAGGATTAGGTATTTTCTTTTATCCATTTTTTACAAGCGGTTTTGATAAGCTGGCAGGCACTTACATTGATTCTAGATACATAACTTATCTGTTGGAACATTTTTGGTTGTGGCTTCACCAAACAGCGCCTCACCAATCCTTGTGGAATGTTCCGATGTATTACCCGTCAACAAACACGCTTGCGACCTCAGATTGCTTGTTCGGACTTGGTTTAATTTACGTACCGTTGAGATTTTTATTTGATAGCTATAATTCATTTATGCTAACAGTTATAGCTTTTTGCACTCTAAATTTTGCAAGTTTTTATTATTTACTTAGAAAATATTTCAAATTTAATGACTTAGCTTGTGCTTTTGGCGGTTTTATTTTTGCATTTTGCCTGTTTCGACAAGAACAATTGCTACACGTACAAATTTTTAGCCAATGTTTAAGCGTTTTTGCCGTAATTTTCTTTTTAAAATCAAAAGAAAAATCCTTTTTGGCATATATAGGAACTCTATTTTTAGCACTACAACTTTATACAAGTTTTTATCTTGGTTGGTTGTTCTTCTTTGCCGTTGGGCTAACTGCAATAATTTTCTTAGGCTTTAAAGATTACAGAACTCAATTATTTTCATTTATAAAAAATTATTACAAAATCATTTTATGCAACCTTTTATTTTTTGCAATTTTGATTACGCCATTAGCCTACCATTATTTGCAAAACGAGGTTTTAAAATTTCCATTTGAAGTTATAAAAATGTTCCAAACAACCTTTTTAAACGGAATTTTAAACAACAGCTTTTTAGATAACCATATTTTCTTTAAGCTAGAAAATTTTAGCGAAAATACTTATTACGGACTTGGAATTTTTACAACTATATTTTTAATTTACGGACTAATCAAATTGAAAACGTATAGAAGATATTGTATCGCCGTTATATTATGCGTTCTAGCGATAATGAATTTTATCTTTGTTGAAAAAATAATTTATGATTACGTAATCGGCGGTGGGGCAATTAGAGCTTTAGTCAGATATTTCAATATCTTAATTCCAATGTTTGCGATAATTTCAGCCTACACGATACAAAACTTGAACAAAAACATTGTAAAATGGCTTATTATAATTTTGATTGTAGTTGAACAAATTTCAGTATTTCCATTGTTTGACTGGACAAAAACAGGGGCTGAAAAGATTATAAATAGCTATGATGTACCTAAAACCTGCAATGTAATTTTTATAGATTATAGCAAAATACCAACCTCTAGCAATATTGAACTAGATAAATACGAGGTTGACGGAATGTGGGTAGCACTAAGAAATAAAATTTATACAGTGCATGGCTACGGTGCATCAATGCAACCTCGTACACAAACAAAACTTCAACCCGAGTGTATTTTAGAGTTGAAATAGAGAAAAGATACCGCAACAACCTCTCACAAAACAATTCACAGGATTGTATTGCTCGGCAGAGTGGTATGACGGAAGGTTATTTTTTCTCGACAATAGCTTGAGTGAAATATCAACATCATTTACAACCACTTAATGAAACAACAGCAAAACGTGTGCTGTTTGAGTGAAACGAGTTCACACGTTTTTGGTTGAATTTAGTGGTTGTTTTTGATTTGCGTGTTTCTTTTTCTTGCAACCGTTCTTTTTCTTTTCGTCGCAAAAAAGAAAAAGAATGGTGAAGGTTAAAACGTAAAATATTCTGAAACAAATTTGTTGAATTTTGATATATTCAGTTAAATCAAGAAGAGGCGCGGGCTTTCAGCCCGCGCCTCTTTGTTTATTTAACCTTTAGACTATGCCATTGGTTTTAGAGAATTTCTGTAAATTGCTTCAACAACTTCTTTGCCGTCGCCAACAGGTCCGATAGCAAGTAAGCCAGCAAGTGATGGAGTTTCGTAAGTTAATTTAACTAACTTTTCAACATCAGCTTCAGTGAAGCCTTCATCTTCTAATTTTTGAGGTACACCAACTGATTTCAACCAAGCTTCAACGCCTTTAGCAGCTTTGTCAGCTTCTTCAGGAGCACCTGTTAAGCCTGAAACTAATGGTGCTAAAACGTCAGCTAATACGTAAGATTGACTAGCGTAGATTTCTTTAATTACAGCTGGTAACAACATTGCTAAACCTAAACCATGTGATAATTCAGGTTTTACACCACTTAGAGGGTGTTCAAGAGCGTGAGTATAGTGTAATAAACCGTTATCGAAACTTACACCACCCATCATAGCTGCATAAGCTAAGAAATATCTAGCTTCTAAATCTTCTGGATTTTCAATTGCTTTTGGTAAGTATTTAGCAACTAAAGCAACAACTTCTTTTGCAAGTGTAATTGCATAAGGTGATGCAACAGTTGAAGTAGCAGCTTCAACAACGTGGTTAACAGCGTCGATTGAAACGTAACGTGTTTGTTTTGGTGATAATTTAACCATTAAAGCTGGATCGTCAATTGCATAAGTTGGATAAATGCAATCGTAAGCGATAGCAGGTTTAAAGTTCTTTTCTGGAACTGTAACTACCGCAAATCTGTTTGTTTCTGTACCTGTACCGTGAGTTAAGTTGATAGAAACGATTGGAGCAGCTTTTTCTGGAGTGAATTTGAATTCATAAATATCTTCTGCTTGTTTGTCGTTGTATTCAAGTAAGATAGCTACTGATTTGCCTGCATCTGTTGGTGAACCACCACCGATAGCGATAACAGCTTTTGCACCGAAGTCACGAGCTATTTTTGTTGCATCGTTAACGTGGTGAGTTGTTGGGTTTGGAGTAACTTGGTCAAAGTTTACGTAACCAATGCCGTTGTCTTTTAATGCTTTTTCAACTACGTCCCAAGCGCCTGTTGCTTTGTAAGCATTTCTACCTGACATAACAATAACTTTATCTGCATTTTTTGCTTTTAAGTTTTTCAAAATATCATCAATTTTTTTGATAGCACCAACACCAAAATAAACAGTAGTGCGAGTTCTAATTTCTTTTACGTCGTTAATGTTAACATTTTTTTCCCACATAAGAATTCTCCTTCTTTTATTATTAACAACAATATTATTTGCTAAACAAAAACTAAAGTAAAGTATTAGTAAAAAACTTGATTTAATCATCTTTTTAGCTTATTCAACAAATTCAAATATTATGATAAATTTGAAGTATGTTTAAAAAGAATTTGGAAGCAATAAGAAAAGTCAATAACGTGTTGGCATACAAACTTGAACATGTCACACTTGAAGAAGCATCTAGAAATTTGGGCGCAATAAAAAACGAATTTGGCGAATATATTTTAACCAGAGACAACAAATACGTTGATGATACCCCAAGCCCAATTGCAAGCGCCAAAGCGGTTTATGACGAACAAATCAAATCTGCAACTTCAAGACACGATTTTATCGTAATTTTCGGGCTAGGTTTGGGAAATTTGCTAGATTATGTGCATACAGAAAGTGTTGCTCAGTTAATTCTTTATGAACCTGAAATTGATATCATTCGCTTTACTTGCGAATATGTTGATTTAACTAAGTATTTTAAAGACGGAAGACTTTATATCACAAACAATTTGACAGATTGCACAAAATATATCGGTGGAAAATATTTGCTTGAGGATAAGATTGAATTTTTATTCTTAAAAAATTACGTGTTGCAAAAGCCAAGCGAATTCACAGTTTTGACCGAACGCATTTTTGAAACTTGCCAAGCAAAAATTGTTGATATGAACACTATCAAAAAGATGTCAAAGGTTTGGATTGATAACTCTATAAAGAGCTTCACCAATTTTAAACAACGTTATCCTGTAAATTTGCTAGAAAATAAGTTCAAAGATAAAACGGCTCTTGTTTTAGGTGCTGGACCTTCGTTAAAGGATAACATTGAAAAAATCAAACAAAATAGAGAAAAATTTGTAATTTTTACAGTTCATAGAACTCTAGAAACATTGAGAAAAAACGGAATTACACCAGATTTTTGCGTAATCGTTGATGCTCAATGGGTAAAACAATCTATTACGCAAGATTTGGAATATTTAAAAGACGTTAATTTTATTGTCGATATAAAAGCCGACAACTACGTGTATTCATTACCTTGCAAGAATTTGTTCACATATTTTACACAAAACAGTATTTGTGCTCAAAAAATTGCAACAAAAATGCTGGGCGAAATAAAATTACTTGAATCAGCCGGCACAAGTACAATTACAGCCTATAAATGTGCTCGATTAATGGGTTGCAAAAACATAATTTTTGCGGGCGTAGATTTAGCCTTCAAAGACGATACAGCTTATTGTGACGACAAAAATGTAGTTGCAAACACACAATCTAGCGTAAAAATCCAAAATATAGTTAGAGAAACAACAGATGTAAAAAGCATTACAGGCGAATACGTAAAAACTCGTGTCGATTACGCTTGCTTTATAAAACAATTTGAAACATTTTTTGCGCAAGACAAAAACGCAAAATTCTTTAATTTGACTACATTTGGCGCATTTATTAATGGAATGAAGTATGATAATTTAGAAAATCTAATTCAATCCATAAAACCAGAAAAACCAAATGTTCAAGAGGTTTTAGATAACTTTATTGATACAACATCATTTAAACCGCAAGAGCTTCTAGAGAAAGCAAAAGAGGTATTTCAAGAGGAAGAAAATAGAGTACAACCATTAATCACTGCTATTGACGAATGGTTCGAAATGTACCTAGAACACCCTTCTTTCTTTGATTATGCAACAAATATTATAACAAAAATCACGTCCTCAATGATTTTGAGTGAATATGTTCAAATTGAATTGTTGAGATTTACCAAACTTGTTTTGGAGAAAGACGAAGAAAAGAAAAAAACGTTTGTAGTTGAGTTATTTAAACTAATTAAAACCTTCTACAAAAATTTGAATAACTTAACATAATATTGCATTTTTTAGGCGCAATATGCTATTATTCTAGGTATTATGAAAGACTTAAAAGATATTTTTAAAACAGCCGTTGATAAAATTAAATCAACCGTAGAAAAAGAGGATATTCCTCTAAAAGATGCATTTGAAGAAATGGACAGAGAACTTGAAGAAGCTGAAGCTGCTTACGGAAAACCACTTTTCCCAGATGATGGCGAAAAGATTTCTATTGATGAGCATTATATGAAACTTTTAGGCTTCAAATCAGAAGAAAACGTAGGCTTTGACGAAATCAAGGCTCACTACGAAACTTTGATGAAAAAGTTCGCACCAGAAAACTTTGCTGACGACAAAAAGAAAAAAGCAGCAGAAAAACGTATCGGTATGATAAAACAAGCATACCAATATTTTGAAAATAAACACGCAACACAACATGAAGAGGAAGAAAACTAATGAACATTTTCAAACAACTATTTAAAGTATTACAATCATTTTTACACGCATTCGTGAACCATATTCAAGACCCAATCTTAATGGCAGAACAAGCTATTAGAGATTTGAAAAAAGATTATGATGCAAGTATGAAAAACCTTGCTGAAGTAAAAGCTCTTGCAATTGAAGCAAAAGAAGTTATTGCTCAACAAACAGAAATTGCAAAAGATTACGAAAAGAAAGCATTAACAATCGTTCAAAAGGGGCAAAATGGCGAATTAGACCAAGCTAAAGCTGATAGATTAGCTTCAGAAGCTCTAAAGAAAAAACAAATTGCTATTGAAATGATTAAAAAATCAACTCTAGACGTTAAAAACTATGAGTCTATGGCTAACACAATGGAAACAAAAATTGATAACTTAAAACAACAAATCAACCATTGGGAAGGCGAAATCAAAACTCTAAAAGCTCGCCACAAAGTTGCTATTACATCTCAAAAAATTAATAAACAAATGATTTCTATGAGTGACAACAACGCTCAAGCTCTATTAGAAAACATGAAACAAAAAGTTAACAAAGAAGAGGCTCTTTCTGCAGCTTATAACGAAATA
>CALAFU010000246.1 GCA_937891325.1 uncultured Candidatus Melainabacteria bacterium
TTTTGCTAAATCACCCAATGGACGATTTTCAATGAAATCAAATGCAAAGTAGATTGGGTCTTTTGCATTGTTAAATCTCATTCTTCTATCTTTTTTGTTTAGATAGAAAAAATCATCTTTATTCGCTTTTATTAATTCGCCGAAATGTGTATTTGGATTTTGCATGGTTCTATCACTCTCCGTTGGAATTACATTGACCTCTACAATATAATAAAGTTATTTTAGAGGGGCGAATTTCAGACATGTTCATTTTTGTTACATTTATTAACATGAAAAATGAGAGTTAGATATATCTTGCATCTGCGCCTAAAACTTCTTTTCTTGCAGCATTTAATTCATCACGAGTAGCGTATTCGTGAGTGAAGTTTGCGCGTTTTTCAGTTGGTTGTTTTAAATCAATATCTTTGTGCGAATTTAAGTAGTTTGTGAACAAATCTTGTTCATTGCCTACTGATTTTGCGCTTTCTTTATATTTGCATAAAATATCTTTTGTTAAATCGTGGTTAAATAAATAACTTGATACAACGATTTTCAGTTTTTTATCTTGACTTGGATTTTCTACGTTAACCTTTTTATCGCCTATTTGCATATCAACTAAGGCATTTTTATTGCCTGATTTAGCAAATTCTACGTCATTGTGAACAGTATATTTCATGCCGGCAGTTCTCAAGACTTGAGGGTCTTTATTTGTTGTTAACATTGTACCAGACATTGAGTTTACAACATCTACTAAATCTTTTTCTGTCATTTCAATTTCTTGCATGTCCGTGTTAAATGGTAACATTGAGAATTTTACATCATAGTTTGTAATTGCACCTTTAACACCGCCTCTAACTGTTGCGGCATTAAATAATACAGCATCTGCCCCTGTTTGTTCTTTTACCGCATCTGCAAATAAGTTTGATAACGGATTTTCTTTAAAACGTTCTTCATAGGTATTGGCAGGATTGTAGTCAGTTACTGTTTTTGCTAAAACGACTTTTTTACCTAATTCTTTATCCATTAAATTTTGTGCAACTTTTGAATCTTCAAATATATTCAAATCGTACAAATTATTTTTAATTTTGTCAGTTTTTAATACACCTTTTTCGTCAAAAACTACGTCTAAATAACCTGCATATTGGTTTAGACCACCTGCTTGAGTGATAATTACAGGTTCATTACGTTTTGACATCAATAGGTTAAGTTTATGAGTTTCGCCATTATCTTTGGTATTTACACCTTCAATTGTAGTGTGAGTATGCCCACCAACAATGATGTCTACACCTTCTGTTTCACGTGCAACTTTTAAGTCACCTTGTTCGCCGTAACCTAAATGAGAGCATAAAATAATCTTGTTTACGCCCTGTTTTTCAAGCTCTTTTGTTTCCTTGTTAATCTCTTTGATTGTATCATCAAGAGTCAAAGGCTTAACATTGTTTTCTGTTTTACCAATGTAAGAATTTACAGGAGCTGTACCAATTACAGCAAACTTGTGTCCACCCTTCATAAATACGGCAGATCTAACGATTTTTTTATCTTTAAGTCTTTCTTTTAAAGGATTGTCATCATCAATTTTTAAGTTGCAATTTACAGTTTTGAAGTCGGCATTCTTTAATGAATCGGCAAGAGGTTTTGAACCACCAGCAAATTCGTGATTTCCTAAGGCTAAAGCATCTAAATGCATCATATTGAACAACTTAACCATCAACGAGTTACGTTGTTTGTCAGCCCCGAACAAGCAATCCCCCGCAGCTAATGTCATGCTCGGAGTTGTTTTGTTTTCTAGCTTGAATGTGTCATGTGCTGTTTTAAACTTTGCTAAACGGTTCACATCACCGTGCATGTCGTTTGTATAAAATATGCCTAATTCAGCTTCCTTAGGGTTTTTAACCCCTTGTGGCTTGAACACATTCAAAGGAGTATTTGGATTAATTGATGTCATTACAATAATGCCTTACACACACCTATATAAGTATATAAAAACAATAACTTTATAAATATTGCCACAATTTGAACATTTGTAAAAGGAAGCATTTAGAATTGTATGATTTTATTGGAATAACTTTGAGATTAGTGTTAAGTTTTATGTCACCCTGAATTGCGGATTTTCGGTAGGGCAAAAGCCCGTGAGTTGGAGTGGGACGTA
>CALAFU010000247.1 GCA_937891325.1 uncultured Candidatus Melainabacteria bacterium
TACAACAATTGTTAGAATTGAAAAAACAAGTTGCACCTCAATATCTTTTAGAACAAAAAGATATTCAAGAACAACAATAAGAGCGACAACAACTATTTAAAATGAGGAAAAATTAAAATGTATTTAGCAACCGCATTAATCATCGGCGTAATTTTAATCGCATTCTTAGCTGGAATGTCAAACGGAATTGCTGCCGCAACAGGTTTAGTATTGGCTGTTTTAGTGGCAATCGTAATTCTAAAACGCAATCAAGAGGTCGTATCAAAAAATAAAAATAAACGTTCTGATTTAAAAATAATCACAAATGTTGATGTAGGCGGAGTTTTCAAACTTGCAAATATTGACGGTTACGACGAAGACCTAGAACTAAAGGTTATGCGCAAACACATGTACCAAGAAGGCGACTATTTTTGGTATGAATTAGAATGTATAAAAGGTGACGGCGAAAAGGCTTGGGTTGAAGTTGAAGATGACGACAACATAGTAACAAGCATTGTCTTGAAAAAATTAAAGATTTCAGAAGTTCCAGGAGTAACTCCTGAAAAATTAGCTCACGATGATGACGAAGAATCTGGCAAGGTTGTATATTTATCTAAACAGTTCAATTATGAAGATTCAGGAAACGCAACCTTCTTCCGCGATTGTGAAGATACAAAAGCTGAAAAATTATATTATTGGGATTACAAAAGTGGCAACTACTTGTTCTCTGTTGAACGTTGGGGTTCAGGAGATGAAACAAGCTTTGAAGCATATTTCAGCCAAGTCGTAAAACCGCTTTCAATCACAATCTACTCACTAGGTGACGAAGGAGAACAACAATAATGAATCCGATTTTTACAAGTTTAGTTTATATCATTGTATCTTGCTCAATGCTAATTTTTTCAAAATGGTTGTTTATGCGTTTTGCAAAATATGATATGTATGAAGAAATTAAAAAAGGCAATGTTACAGGTATAATCCCTTATTTAGGATTTTTGCTAGGCGTTTGCGCTATCCAAATCGGCGCTTTTGTTGGTCCTAGCAACACGCTGTTTAGATATGAAATTTTAAGCTACATTATGTACAGTTTAATGGGTTCATTCCTAATGATTTTCTCCGGATATGTTGTAGAAAAAGCTATTTTGCACAGATTCAATAACGTTGATGAAATTGTAAGAGATAGAAACATCGGCACAGCCGCAGTGCATTTTGGTATGTATTTAGCCTCAGGCTTAATCATTTCAGCTTGTGTTACCGGTGAAACTATTGTGGCTCATGGCAGATGCTATGGCGTAATTTCTACATTAGTTTATTACGTAATGGGTATGATTTTCTTAATCTTGTTCGCAAAATTATACGATATGCTTACTCCATACTCACTTTTAGGCGAAATTGAAGCTGATAACGTTGCCGTTGGCGTAGCTTTTGGTGGAAACTTGATTGCAATTGGTTTAATCTTGATGAGAGCTACAATCGGTGATATCGGAACTTGGCAACAAGGCTTAATTCTTTATTTCATCGACCTTTCAGCTATTATCTTGTTATTACCAAGCGTAAGATTTTTACTTGATAGATTAATCGTTAAAGAAATCAATATTACAAAGGAAATTAAGCATAACAACGTAGCCGCAGGTTTAGGCGAAGCAGTTGTTTTAGTTGCGTTTGCACTATTAATTTTCTTTATGGTAGATTTTGTAAATATAATGTAGGGGCGGTAGTATGAAAGTAAACCCAACCTTAAGACTCGAAAACAACATATTTTATAATACAATCTGTCTAATTATGGCAATCTTTTGTATTGCCTGCTTTTGGACTTCCTTCAGCATGGAAAATAAAGTTGTAAATTCAAAAAATTACAATGGACTTCAAGAAGGTTCAATTTATGGACCAATTAAAGTTAAAAAAGGTCAAAGCAAAATTTGTACAATCAAAGCGACATTCTTCGGCGATAACACAAGCGCATACCTTTCAGGCGAAGTTTTAGACGAAGACAAAGACACTCTTTACGAATTTGGCAAAGACTTTTGGCACGAATCAGGCTATGACTCAGAAGGTTATTGGTCTGAAAGCGAACGAAATATGAAAGCCGACCTAACTTTTTCAGAAGAAGGCACATATTATATTCAATTTAACACTGAAGAAAATTCAATGTATAACATTGGAATAACAATTCAAGTTAAAAAAGGTACAGGAATCCCTCATTTAATGATGGGTACAATCGTATTAATTTTGCTATTATTCATTTTCTATTTCAACAATAGAGATTGGATTGCAGAATTATCTGACAAAGCAAACGATGCGTTGGAGGATATGTGCGACGATGATGACTAATAAGAACTTAAATTTCATTTGCTATATAGCTTTAATTGCAGTTTTGACAATTGTTTACTGCGCTTGTTTTAAATACTCAATCAAAGGTTACGGGTATCCAGGATATAGAGGATATCATCACCACCATTCTTATTGGTATGTAAGACATTACGACCAATCTTATGGCGCAAGTGTACGTGAAAACAGTTTGTCAGGCTCTAGATATTCACAAAAAGGATTACACGGTGGAAAATAAAGGAATTTTGACAAAAAAAGACGCGTCAATTCTATTGTTCTGCGTTTTTGTCGTTGGTTATTGCACGATTATTTATGAACTTTTAATCGGAAGTATTTCGTC
>CALAFU010000248.1 GCA_937891325.1 uncultured Candidatus Melainabacteria bacterium
GGTTTAGCCATATTTAGTGTTGAAATACCTTTTTCTTTTTGACGTTCGCCAGATAAAACAAATTCGTGCATACAAGGAACATCATAAGGCAAATCAAACGCACCTTTTAGTTTTTCTTTAACATAATTTGCATTTAAAACAGCATCACCACTTGCTCGTTTTAACTCTTTACCCATCATTAAAATATAGGCATAAGCTCTAACCAAAACGCCGAAGTTACCGAAATAACCTTTAACTGCGCCGATAGAGTTTACTAAATTATAATTTCTATAATACATTTTACCGTCAAAAGTAATTACAGGTGTTGGCAAATAATCTTTCAATTTGTCAACTACCGCAATTGGGCCAGCTCCTGGACCACCACCGCCATGAGGTGTATGTAAGTTTAAGTGAACCACGTCAAAGCCCATTAAAAATGGATTAGTGTAGCCCATAATCGCATTGAAGTTTGCACCGTCATAATATAATAATGAACCGTTTTCGTGCATCATTTTTGAAATTTCTAAAACGTGTTCTTCAAAAATACCTAATGTGTTAGGGTTTGTCATCATAATTGCCGCAACATCTTCGTTTAGCAATTCTTTTAACGCATCTAAATCAACTTGCCCTTTGTCATTTGATTTTACTTGAACAATATCAAAACCCGCCATGTGAGCACTTGCAGGGTTTGTCCCATGCGCAGAATCTGGAATGATTACTTTTTTTCTATGTTCACCCTTAACTTCAAAATATTTTTTAATAACCATCATACCTGAGAACTCACCATGAGCGCCCGCTGCTGGTTGTAAGCTAACGGCTTGCATACCTGTAATCGTTTTTAATGCTTCTTGCAAGTTGTACATCAATTTTAAAGCGCCTTGTACATCTTCATCTTTCAATGCTGGGTGAAGATTTAAGAAACCGTCTAAATTTGCAAGCATTTCGTTTACTTTAGGGTTGTATTTCATTGTACAAGAGCCTAAAGGGTAGAAACCTTTTTCAATACAGAAGTTTTTATCAGAAAGTTTTTTGTAGTGACGTAAAACCTCTAATTCTGAAGTTTGAGGCAAATCTAAATCATCTTTTCTCAAGAATTTTTCATCAATAAAATCGACTTTTTCTTCACCTTCAAAAAAGCTAATCCCATTGATATTATTACTTTTTTCAAAAATAGTTGTCACTATATCATCTCCTGTTTTGCAAGTTCTTTTTTAATTCTATTTAGTCCTGATTGGATAATTCTTGAAACCCTTGAAGGGGAAATTTGAAACTCCTCAGACATTTCTCTCAATTTTTTATCCTTGAAAAACTTCAACTCAATAAATTCTTTTTCTCTTTCAGGTAAAGTATCTAAAAGCGCTTCAATCTTGTGTTTCAATTGATAGAACTCTAAAGATTCTTCTGGGTTTTTGTCGTGTGAGCGTATAATTGTAGGGTTTTCAGCTTCTGCCATTTCT
>CALAFU010000249.1 GCA_937891325.1 uncultured Candidatus Melainabacteria bacterium
ATTTAATTGGTATTGAAGAAGGTGGAGGTGCTTGTTATCACATTATGGACAGAAATCCCGAGTTGATTTCAAAAGCCGTAATCGACAGTTCTGCTGGAAATGTTCTTGATACAAAAAATATAAAGGGTAAGTTTTTAATTATTCACGCTGAAGATGATGACATTGTGCCACTTCAAAAGGCTAAAGTAATGGTCAAAGCTCTAAAAGAAAATTCAAAAACTTCTGTAAGGTTTAGAGTTTTGAAAGAAAAAGGTCATCGTGATGCAATAAATTACCTTGCAAATGATGAAGTTTTAATCTTTTTATTTGGTCATACTTCATACAATTACTTTATTTATTAACCCTCTAAACGGTTTACACCTTGTGTATGAGTAAAATATCCTACTCATTTTAATGGTGTATTTTTTGAAACGCATGTGCCACATGGCTTTGCGCAGTTTATTGATCTTTTGGTCTAGGTCAATTTATAGACCCTTAACCCCTGTTTTTTAAATCCTTCTGTTGATGTTCGTACCGTAAAAAAGATGTAGTATAAACAGTGTAGAAAACGAAAAAATGAATTAGGGACATATAAAAAGAATTTGGGGGAACAAATGAGACAATTCAACAAACAAGCAAGAGTTATGTTAATCGATGACAATCGAGATCACTTAACAGGTATTAAAGAACTTTTAAGTATGGAAAGCTCTTTCAATATTGTTGCTGCGTCTACAAGCGCAAATGTTGGTATTAGTTTAGTTAAAAAACATAAACCAGATGTTGTTTTAATGGATATGAATATGCCAGAAAAAGATGGTTTACAAGCAATCCAAGAAATTGAAGCATTAGGTTTAGGTACAAAAGTTTTAGCATTAAGTGCTTATGATGATGCTGATTTAATCTTTAGAGCTATGAAATTAGGTGCAAAAGGTTATGTATTAAAAACCATGGCATCAAGCAAATTAATCGACGCTATTGAAGAAGTTGCTAACGGCAGAGTTTATATGCCAGCAATCTTAACAGCAAGATTCTTCGATTACTTCCAAAAATCTTTCAAAGAAGAAGCAATCGCTCAACAACAAGCTCAAGATTCAAATTACTTATCTGATTTGACTCAAAGAGAAGAAGAAGTTTTAGACTTGTTAACTCAAGGTATTACATACAAAGGTGTTGCTCAACAATTGTTTATCTCAGAAACAACTGTAAAAACTCACGTAAACAATATCTTCCAAAAGTTACAAGTTAACGACAGAACACAAGCTGTTCTGTACGCAATCAACCACGGCTTCAAAAGCAAAAGCCAAGCTAGAATGTCAAATGCGTCATTAGCAACAGCTGTATAACAAGAACTCCTTTCAAAATTAATAAAGGAAGTCGTGTTATACAGGAAACTGAAAAGCACGACTTCCATTACTTTAAGAAAATCATGTGTGTGTGAAATGGTAAAATATATTCAAGGAAAAAATAGGTTAAAAGATTTAATATATATTCAAGAGAATAAACCTTGCAGCGAAAAATCAATCAAGGGAATAGTTCGCTCACTTCTTGAACCTTTGTTTGAAAACGTACAAGAAAAAGGTTTGGTAATGTATCGTTTTGAAAACGAAAAAGAATTCGAAGGTTTATTAAAACGTCTTGAATATACAAGTGTTGATGTTTTAAATTTATCAAAGGGTTCAGCATTATTAAAAAATGAAATTTGGGAAAACACTCAATTCTTATACGTTTTAACAGGAAGATACGGTGCAAGTTTTATTTATGACTATGATACAGAAGATGTTGAACATTTTGCTGGATACTACTTGTTACATAACTCTGTAACGTTAAGAGAGTCATTTGAAATTATTGAAGATAATTGTACTCAAGATATTTCTGAATACAAGGAACAATACAAACCTGATAGACGTGATAACGCATTGATGAATTCTTCAATTAGAAAAATTGTTGACTTGATGAACGAAACAACACAAGAAGCAATGCTTGTGGATATGGAAAAAGATGCATTATCAAAAAGTGACGATTTAGCAAAAAGATTAGAATTTATTAATTCAAAATCAAGATATGTTGTTCACGAAATTAGAAATCAACTTTCAATTTGTGACTTGTATGCAAATATTATTGAAAAACACTGCGAACGTAATGACAATGCAGATTGTACAAATGCTTTAAGTTGTATAAAAACGGCAATTAAAATTGCAAGTAGCGCCCTAATGGACTTGAAATCATTAGATAACAAAGATTTGCAAGTTTATAATGTTAAAGAAATAGTTGAAAAAGCGGTTCTTTTATCAAAAGTTTATGCAAATGGTAAAGAAATTGAATTTGAAACTCATTTTGAAGATAACGATAGTTCAATTTTTGCAGATGAATCAAAGTTCTTAGCAGCAATGGTTAATATCATTAAGAATGCTATTGAAGCTATTGAAAATAAAGGTAAAGTAACCGTTACAACAACAATAAAAGATGATTTTGTTTCAATTGTAATTTCTAATAATGGAGCGATGATTCCAGAAGAGAAACAAAAAGAAATCTTTAAAGACGGATTTACAACAAAATCAGACGGAAACGGAATTGGTCTATATGTTTGTCAACAAACATTAGAAGAACAATTTGCAAGGTTAGAACTTTTAAAATCAGATGAAAAATCAACAGATTTTGAAATCTTGGTAAGTATGGTATAGGAGGTAAAAATGGATCTTATTTCAAATAGAACTTCTAATATCTCACATCTAGCGATGAACGGTCTTTTAGAAAGACAGCGCGCAATTGGTGCTAATATCGCGAACGTAGAAACTCCTGGTTATCAAAGAAAAGAAGTTGTTTTTGAAAATCAGTTGTCAGAAATCATCGAAAAAGAGGATTTAAAAGATTACATAAAAGAGCAAAATAGTATTAAACCAGCTCCGAAAACTTACAATGATTTTCTTCAAATACAAGAAGGTCAAATGTACAGAAGACAGTTGAGTCCACAAGAAAAACAATATTTAATTTCAAATTCTTACGGTCAATACGATCCACAAATTATGGACGATATCTACTCAGAAGGTACTCTAGACGGTAATAACGTAGAACTTGAAAAAGAAATGATGGATTTAACTAAGAATGGTACAAAATATCTAATGTTATCAAACTTAGAACGCAAATACTATTCAGGTATATCAGAAGTGATACGTGGCGGCGGTCAATAATACGCAAAGTGTGAAGTGAAATAATTTATTTAGACAAAGGGTGGGAAAATGAGCCTAAATACATTTGATATTGCAGCATCAGGTATGACTGCACAAAGAATAAAAATGGATACAGTTGCAAGTAACATTGCAAACGTTAATACAACCCGCAATCCAGACGGTAGCAAAGGTGTTTACGTTAAAAAGAGTGTATCATTCAAAGCTATTTACGAGGACGAATTGTCTCGTGGGGCAAGAAACTTTGCTGCAAACTCAACAGATGCAAAATTCGACCCAAAAACAGGCGGATTTACTATTAATACAGGTTTTGCAATGAACCAAGGTCTTATTTCAAACGGTGTAAGAGTTGAATCAATTCATGAATCAGATCATCCAACAAAAATGATTTATGACCCAAATCACCCAGACGCAGATGCAGAGGGTTATGTAGAATTGCCAAACATCAACGTAGTTGAAGAAATGGTTGATATGGTTTCAGCATCAAAGGCTTATGAAGCAAACTCAGTTGTTGCTGAAAACGTTAAATCAATGATTCAATCAGCTATGAATATTTAATGAATAAAAACTAAGGGGTGTGGAAAATGGAAATTAATACAAGTTTACCATATATGCAAAATTTGAATTCGGCATTAAATTTTAATCCGATACAAAGTTATAACAATACTTTGAGAGGTAGTGCATCTTTTGACGTAAATAAAGGTGTTGCGGATAATTTTGACAACATTCTTCAAGAATCAATGAAGGCTGAAGAAGTTGCAGCTTCAAGAAAATTCAATAATATGTCTCCTGTAGACAGTTTGATGGGTTCTATTGAAAAGGCTTTTGGAAATGGATTGAATGATGTTAATGAAAAGAAAAAGGCATCAGATGCAATGCAAGAAGCATTTGCAAGAGGTGAAGATGTCAGTGTTCACGATATGATGATTGCTTCTGAAAAAGCAACTTTGAGCTTGCAAATGGCAATGCAAATTAGAAACAAAATGATTTCAGCTTATACTGATATTAAAAATATGAATTTTTAAGATAAAAATTTTAAATAAAATAGAGAGGCGCGGGGTGTAAACATGCACCCCGCGCCTTTATTCATTAAACGTAAAGGGAACTTAACAATTTTGAAATTTATATAAAAAAAGATTATTATATTGAAGATAACGTGTAACTTGAGGTAATTATAAATAAATGGAAAATAATACAAACGACCACTTAAAGCTGTTTTTCGGCGATATTAAGAAGTTATGGGACGGTCTTGAGGTTCCTCAAAAATTTGGTCTTATTACTTTATCGCTTGTAACAATTATTGCGGCTACATACTTTTTAGTTAAATCATTTGAGCCTGATTGGGCTGTTTTATATAATGATTTACCTGAATCTGATGTTGCAAATATTGCTGAATCCTTCAAAAAGAGCGGTCAAGCATATAAAGTTTCAGAAGATAAAAAAGCCATTATGGTTCCAAGCAAAGACAAAGATGATTTAAGAATCTTTGTTGCTGAAAACGATTTAATTTCTAATCAAGCTCCAGGTTTTGAATTGCTTGATGATATGCAATTAGGCTCAACAGAGTTTAAAAATAAATTAACAAAACAAAGAATTTTCCAAGGTGAAATTACACGTTCTATTGAAAAAATGAACGGGATTAAAAGTTGTAGAGTTCAGTTGGCTGATCCTGAACGTTCTATTTTTGAAGACAAGGACGAAGCCCCAACAGCATCTGTTATGTTGATTTTGGATAATGGTTACAGATTAAAATCATCTCAAGTTAAAGCTATTAAAAATCTTGTAGCCTATGCCGTTCCAAGAATGACGCCAGATAGAGTATTTATTACAGACCAAAACGGTGCAAGTTTGTCTGATGAAACAGGCAAAAATAATAACGATATGGAATCGTTTAAATCTAATGCTGAAAAACAAACTGCTGATAAAATTACACAAGTATTAGAAAAAATTGTTGGTAAGGGTAACGTTTCTGTTCAAGTTTCTGCGGATATTGACTTTAACTCAACTCGTGCAACAATTGAAACTTATGTTCCTGTAGGTGATGGTGAAAATGGTTATAAAGGGGTTATGACAAATTCACAATCAGAAGTTGAAACTTACGAAAACCCTAATCAAGCACCTGTAAATGCAAATGTTCAAGCAAGAAACTTGAATTATGCAAAAGAAAAGAACTCTGTAAATTACAGCGTATCAAAAGAGGTTAAACAAGTTGTTTATGCCCCTGGAACTGTAAAACGTATGACAATCGCAGTTGCTGTAAACAAAATTTTGACAGATAAAGAAAAAGAAGAATTACAAAATCTTGTTCTATCTGCATCAGGTGCAAACTATGAACGTGGTGATGTTATCACTGTTTCTAGCTTGCAATTTGAATCTATTGCAGAAGAAAAAGCTAGACAAGCTCAATTGGATAAAGAAATTAAGAAAAAATCAACTGTTGATTACTTAACAAAAGACTTAGGACCCTTACTAGTAGTTCTTATATTAGGTCTAGCTGCATTGTTTGTAATCAGAGGTGTTGTAAATCGATTTGGTCAAGCGTTTGAAAAACCTGAAAAACAAACTTTCGAACCTGTATTACCACCAATTGAAGATAACTTAGATGTTTTAATGTCTCCTGACAATATGCCTAAGATTGAGGCTAATATTGATCCTGAATTAGAACGAGCAAAAATGGAAATAAACGATACAATTATGGCAGACCCAGCAGAAGCTGCAAGATTGTTAGTTTCATTTATTAAGGAATAAAAATTATGGCGATGAATAACTATGGCGGAACTCCTGTAGGAAGCACAACTTTAAGTAACAATATCAATTCTATCAGTAATACTTTGCTTACGCAACAAAATATTGTAGCAATGAATTCAACTCAAAAAGTTGCGGCGTTGTTGATTTTGTTGGGACCCGTAACAGCAGCCGAGGTTTTGAAAAATATTACTGATAATGATTTATTAGAACAAATTGCGTTAGAAATTGCAAGTTTGAATAAAGTTCCTGTAGAATCTTTAGTTGGTATATTGGAAGAGTTTAGAAGTTTGTTCCAATATACCAACTAAAGATTCTACAGGAA
>CALAFU010000250.1 GCA_937891325.1 uncultured Candidatus Melainabacteria bacterium
TTGGCAAGGCGGAGCAGATTTTACGCCACCACCTGGATATGAAAACTTTAGCTTTAATTTTAACAACGCTGGTGGCGCTCAAGGCTTTTCATCATTTGATGGAATGGGCGGAGGTTTTTCAGATTTCTTCAGTTCATTATTTGGTGATATGATGGGCAATACTCAAACTCGTTCTAGAAAAAGCGCTGGCTTTACAGGATTTGAAGGAATGGGTATGGATTTTGGACAAGGTATGCACACAGGTCACGCCTCTCATGCTCACCAACCAAAGCAAGAAAGTCTTGATATAACTAAGAATGTAAATATTACTGTAAAAGATTTATTTTCAACAAACCCTATTTCAGTAACATTCAAGGAAATTGATAAATGTCAATATTGCCCACCAAACGGAGGCTTTTGCTCAAAATGTCAAGGTACAGGAGTAATTTCAAACGAAAAGAAAGTTAAAGTTAGATTGCCTAAAGGAATAAAAAATGGTCAAAAAATTCGTCTAAAAGGTGAAGGTAAGCAAAGTATAACCGGCGAAAAAGGTGATTTGTTCTTGATTTTAAACATTAAGGATAATAACTATACTGTTGACGGAGATAATTTAACTCAAGATATTGAAATAACTCCACCAGA
Source organism: uncultured Candidatus Melainabacteria bacterium (assembly GCA_937891325.1). Taxonomy (GTDB): domain Bacteria; phylum Cyanobacteriota; class Vampirovibrionia; order Gastranaerophilales; family Gastranaerophilaceae; genus UBA6984. The sequence continues at coordinate 622 of CALAFU010000250.1, forward strand.
AGCTGTTTTAGGTGTACAAAAAGATATTGAAACACCACACGGTAAAATTAATATTAAAATTCCTGCGGGGACATCTTCTGGACAAGCTCTAAGACTTAAAAATTTAGGTTTACCTAAAAAAGATGGCGGATTTGGAGATTTAAATGCAAGAGTTAAAATTGTTATTCCTAAAAATCCAACAGAAAAACAAAAAGAATTATACAGAAAAATTCAAGAATTAGGATAAAAAAAACGGGCGCTAAGCCCGTTTTTTTTTTTTAATGTATCATGTGTTTTTCTAACATTACCATTAGTACTGATAAATCAGCTGGCTTAACACCACCAATTCTAGAGGCTTGAGCCAAGGTTGTAGGTCTGATTTTTTCCAACTTTTCTCTTGTTTCAGTTGAAATATGACCAATTGTTGAATAATCAATGTCTTTAGGAATCTTGATTTTTTCTAGCTTGCCAGCATTATCAACTTGTTGTTCTTGACGTTTTAAATATCCGTCATATTTTATTAATATTTCAACTTGTTCATATACGTCCTTAGGTAAGTCAAGAGTATTTGTTGCTACGTCTAACTCTTTAAGTAATTTATAATCTACGTTTGGACGTTTTATTAATTCTGATAATCTGATACCTTTATCAATATGTTCGCCGTGTTTTTCTAATATTTCGTTTACCTTGTCTGTTGCTGGCAATTTAGTATCTTTTAGACGTTGAATTTCGTTTGCAATTGTATCTTGTTTTTGTAGATATCTATTATATTGAGTCTCGTCTAACAAGCCCACTTTGTGCCCTATTTCGCTCAATCTTGCATCTGCGTTATCTTGACGCAATAACAATCTATATTCAGAACGAGAAGTTAACATTCTGTATGGTTCTTCAATATCTTTGGTTACTAAGTCATCAATTAAAGTGCCGATATAAGAGGAACTTCTTGAAAGTTCTAACATATCTGATTTATTTAAGTAGTTGAAGGCATTAATACCAGCAATTAAACCTTGTGCTGCAGCTTCTTCATAACCGCTTGTACCATTAATTTGACCTGCCATAAACAAGCCTTTAACGCGTTTTGTCATCAATGAATGGCTATTTTGAACGGCTGGAACATAATCATATTCGACAGCATAAGCAGGTTTAATTATGTGAGCGTTTTCAAGTCCAGGAAGAGTCCTAACCATTTGAACTTGAACATCAGCTGGTAAACTGCTTGAAAAACCTTGAATATAAACTTCATAAGTGCTTAAACCTTCCGGTTCTACAAAGATGTGGTGTGAAGGATTAGATGCAAATCTAACAATTTTATCTTCAATTGAAGGGCAATATCTAGGACCAATTGCGTGAATTAATCCACTATACATTGGGGATTTATCTAAATTTGCCTTAATAATTTCGTGAGTTTTTGCATTCGTTTTAGTTAAATAGCATGGATATTGCTTTCTTACAGGTCTATCAGGTCTGAATGAATAAAAACTCAATTCTTCATCACCGTTTTGTATAATCATTTTAGAATAATCAATTGTACGGCTATCAACGCGTTGAGGAGTGCCTGTTTTTAATCGTTTTATAGTAAATCCTAAATCAATAAGAGATTTAGATAAACCCCTTGCAGGCATTTCGCCTAATCTTCCTGCTGGATAAGAATTTAGACCTACCCAAATCTTTGCTTCTAAAGATGTACCAGTGGTTAAAATTACGGCAGGAGAGCTGTATGTAATACCATACTCATCAACAGCACCAATAATTTTGTCATCTTTTGTTAAAAGTTGAGAAATACAGCATTGTTTCAAGAAAATATTTTCATTTTCTTGTATAACATTGCGCATGTACTGTGTATATTCTTTTTTATCTGATTGAGCTCTTAAAGCTCTTACGGCTGGACCTTTAGACATATTTAATGTCTTCATTTGAAGATATGTAGCATCAGCTGTAATGCCCATTTGACCGCCCAAAGCATCAATTTCTCTAACTAATGTAGACTTTGCGGGGCCTCCTATTGCAGGATTACAAGGCATCAAAGCAATGTTATCCATATTAAGCGAGCATAACAGTGTCTTTAGACCTAATCTAGCAGATGCAAGAGCAGCTTCGCAACCTGCGTGTCCCGCACCAACTACTATACAATCAAATTTATTATTCATATAATCCATAAAATAATTATAATACAAATTTATGTTATAATGCATTTATTATGAAAAAATTACTTTTATTATTAATATTTTACATTATAATTTTATCGCCATCTATCGCTACGGAACAAAATGTAATCCGCGGACAAGTTAACTTTGATTGGCTGACAAAATCACAACTAGAACGAGACGAAAATATTGAGTCTATCCGCAAAACTCTATATTCACAAGATGTTACGCAAAAATTTGCAAAGAAAGAATTTAGAGAAACTTACAAAGACTATTTGAAAGATAAGAACAATAAAAAGCATTATATGCAAGTTTTATCAGGTGTAAAACATACTGAAACTGAAAATTTATCTGGATTTTTTACTTTAAAAGATAAAATTTTATATGCTTATGCAATCCAATATAAAAATGAACCAAGAACAGTTTATTATTATGATACATTAGGAAATTTAAGATACGTCGATAAGCTATCTGACAATTATCCAAACTATCCATATTATTCACATCAGTATTATGTAAGTGGAAAACTTGTAAGTTCAATTTATTTTACAGCTTATGACACTCAATATATGTATAAAAACGGCAAATTTATTGGGGTATGGTTTAAAGATACAATGTTCAATTCTAGAGCTAAAAAGATTATGACAAGAACTAATTATTAATTATTCAACCCATCTAAAGCTATCTACGTATTCATCACCGCTAATATCGCCATGAACTTCAACGGCAAAGATTCTGTATAATTTATTAGATAACTCAATACCCGGAATTTTATTTATATCATTAATAAATGAAGAATCTTTTGTTTGAGTTAAATTTACCCCTGGAATAGTATTAAACAGTGTATTTAATGATGCATTACCGATTGGTCCTAATGCATTAGCAATCTTCTTTGACAAGCGACCAAATACATACATGTCAGCATAGTAGTTGCTCATATTATAAATACCTGTGATAAACAAACTTAAATCTCTACTGCTTGAAGTGATTTGAATTTTGTCGGCAACACCATTATTTACGGCAATAGTACCTTTTATTAAGTCAAAGTTGCCTGTCTTTAATGGAGTTACTAAATCGATAAGCCCATTTAACGACAAGCCTGTTATACCACTTTTAATCAAGTTTCCAGCTTTCAATAAGTATTCTAGAGAACCTAATTTAGGCATTCTACCATTTTTAACTTGGAAGTTTGCTTGCCCATTCAATGTTTTCATACAAGCAGTTTGTGTTGCGCCTGTGCAGGAAAAATTCATCTTACCATCAATCGCACCATAAAGTTGTCCGTGTAATTCAAATAATGATGATAAAAGTTTGTCTGCATCTGCACCAGAAACATTAAGTGCAAAAGTTGAATACTTTGTCTTAAAGTTATGATGCACAGAACCGTTCATATCACCATGGGCAAGCTCAAACATAAAGTTTTTAATATCAACTATTCTATTTTTGTAGCTAATTTTTGCCTTTAAATTCTTAGCATCAATATTTTCAACATGAATATTATCAGCATTAATATCTAAATTATTAATAACAACTTGAGGCACAGGCATAGCTTGAATATTACTTACGGCATCATCTTTAGTTGCCTCAACCTCATAATTTTTTATTGAATCAATAATCGCGTTTACATTAAAATTACCTACGCTTAAAGTTGCATTATTAACTGTATACGGTGCTGTAAGTTTATTTAGTGCAATTGCATTAATATTAAATTTGTTAGTTAAGAAGACACCATTTACAACACAATGAATTGTAGTTGGTAAGAACTTCAACGAAATATCATTAAGTGAAGTACCTAAAAATGGCATATCCATACCAATTAAAGAAAAATCACCTCTTACTTGAGGATTTTTTATAGTTCCATTCAAGTAAACATCAGATTCAAACTGTCCTTTTTTTATAAATGGTTTTTTAAATACAATATTAAAAATTTTAGTATCTGTAGGTAAATATGTTTTAATTCTAAAGTTTTTAAATTGAATTTGTTTTTTATTATAAATCACATCACCAGACGTAGAAAGCTGGCGCGATACAACCGCACGGTGATTTTGAGAATAAATTAACTTATCATACAAGAATGATTTTACAGTTATCGCTTTAGGTGAATAATTTGCATTTAAAGACAAGTGAATTGGGGCATTTTCAGCACCTAATGAAGCACCCATATAATATAAACTTGAGCCCTGAGCAATTTTTACAATTGAACGAGTATTTAAGTTGCTTAAAGGTCCTGATAGAGCAACCGAAAGGTCAACATCACCTTTTAGTTTAATTGGATAAATTTCCTTTTTATTATAAACAATATCAATAAACTTTTGATTTGGCTTTGATGTCAAATAGGCTGCAACTGAAGGTTTCGTCAATAAATTTGAGACTTTACCTTCAATTAGAGCTGGCATTGAGCCTGCAACAAAGTTTACTTTATTAATGTTTAAAGATGTTCCCTTAATATTTGCATTACCGCTTACAAACTTAATTGGTAAGTTTAATGGTTTATAAATCAAGTTTAAATTTTTAAAATTAACAAAGCCGTTAAGGTTAACACCTTTTACATCTATTTTTTCCGCACTACCTTTATAAGAGCCTTCAACATTAAAATAAGAGTTATCTTGTTCTGAAGTATTTATAACTCTAATATCTTTTAAATCAATAGCTCGTACAATATCAGCAACTTTCACTTTGCCTGTATTAAATTTAATATTTGCGATACCCTTTTTTATTGAACCTTGCGTTTTAATTACAGAACTAGAAATAGCAGTTTTTATGTCAAAATCGGTATCAAAATTATGGAATTTAATTAAACCACTAATGTTTTTTATTGGTTTGGCAAGCTCTACAACTTTTATTCCTGCAGAATCAAGTTTAATTTCACCGTCTACATTAACATTTTTACCAAAATCTAAATCTTTAATACTTAATAATTCACCTTTTATATTCATTTTTACATCGGCAAGTCCACTAGCTCTGTCTGCCGGTTTTAATAAATCTTGCAAATCTTTCAGCATAGGAGAAGTTTTAGCAACGATTAAAAGTTGTTCTAAGGGTTGTTTATTTCCAACAAAATCAAAGTTAAATTTACCAGCTAAATTGCAAGTTCCGTCAATAGATACAGGTTTATTATTAACTAAGCCCTTTTTTAAGTTAAAAATAGTATTAAAATCGTCAAAAACTAACGTTGCATCAGCATTTGTTAGGATAAACTTAGGAATGTCATCAAAATAAGTTGTTGCATCAATTGCATTAAATCTACCAAATGTATGAGGATCTTTTTTATTACCTTTTACAGTTAAATCAATGTTCCCCCAGCCGGAAAAGCCCATTACAGGCACGGGACCTAGCTCAAATTGCAATGCCTGATGTACGGGCATTAATACTTTTTCTGCAATGGATAAATCAATTCTAGGAGTACTTGTGATGTGCAAATCAACGTCTTTGTTTTTATATAAATTAACTCGTCCTACAACATCAACTCGCTGTGTAATTTCAG
>CALAFU010000251.1 GCA_937891325.1 uncultured Candidatus Melainabacteria bacterium
AGCATACGGTGTTGATTCATCAGTTGCAAAATTAAGAAAAAACGATAGAACTCAAATGTTAAAATCAATGTCAACATTCTATGATACATCAGTTTCATCTAGTGATAGTAGTTTATTAGATTATAAGTATTTGAGTGATAGTTCATCATCAAGTGACGATGACTAAATAAAAAAAATCCACCGGTTAAGGTGGATTTTTTTATAGATAAAATATTAAGTTAATCAAAAAGTCTGCGATAAGCATATATATTGTTGATTTAATTGCGGCTTGAGTTGTAGAAATACCTACATCTTTAGCACCACCTTTAGCTGTGTAACCTTGAGTTGCACAAACTAATGCAACTAATCCACCAAATACTGCAGCCTTAAACAAACTAATATAAATATCTCTAGTATTTAGCCACAACCAAACCGAATTTACATATCTATTTGGGTGTAATCCAATAGTAGCCGCTGAAACTAACATACCACCTAAAATTCCAATAACTTCTGTAATAATTACAACCATTGGAACTGTAATAATTCCTGCTAATATTCTAGGAGTGAAATAATACCCAATCGGATCAACTTTTAGAGTTTTAATAGCATCAACTTGAGATGTAACCTGCATATTTGCAATTTCTGCAGAAATAGAAGTACCAGCTCTAGCACCAATTGCTAAGGCTGTAAACCCTGGAGCTATTTCTCTAATAATAACTACGGCAATTGTGCCGCCAATATAAGAATCTGCGCCAGACATTAAAAATTGCTTAGCAACTTGAATTGCAATTACTGCTGCAGCAATAAATGATATAATCATTGATATTGGTAAAGAATCATAACTAATAGCCGCAGCTTGATTTAGTACACTCTTAAAGCGTACCTGCCCTGAAAACAAGTACTTTATGCTTGAATATAAATATTTTACGCACAAACCGAAAAAACTAATCATATACAGGCATGCACCATTCTTTATATTTAGGAACTTTACCTTTTACAACATCAAAATATAATTTTTGAAGTTCTAAAACTTTTTCTCCGACTTCGCCATTGCCGATATTTCTACTATCTATTGAGCAAATTGGAACGATTTGAGCGCCTGTACCACAGAAGAAAGCTTCGTCTGCTGAATATAATTCACTTCTATCAATTACGCGCTCTTCAACTTCCCAACCTAAAACTTCTTTTGCAAGTTGAATTATTGTATTTCTTGTAACACCTGTAAGAATTTCTGAGGTTGTAGTTGTTGTTACAAGTTTTCCATTCATAACAAGGAACAAATTCATAGCTGCACCTTCTGCAACTTTTCCTGATTGAGAAAGTACGATTGCCTCATCAAAACCATTCATTCTAGCTTCTGTAGAGATTAAAGATGCGTTGACATAAGCACCATTAATTTTTGCTCTCGGTGGAATTGAGTTATCAGAATTTCTTCGCCATGTTGATACACAGGCTCTTAAACCTTTATTTACAAAATAATCCTTCATTGGAAATGCAAATACTAAGTATTTGTCAGGATTATCCATTAAGTGTGGTCCAATTCTATCCGCTGATTTATAGATAATTGGTCTAATATAAACATCTGATTTAAAATTATCTTTTTTAAGCAAGTTTTTAAGAATATCTAAATGTTCGTCAAGTGTGTGACAACCATCCATATACATAATTTTTGCACTTTGGAATAAGCGTTCAAAATGTTCTTTTGGTCTAAAAACATATAACTGTTTTTCATCTTCATTATAATAAGCTCTCATTCCTTCAAATACAGCAGTACCATATAAAAAGGCATGTGTCATTACCGGAATCATAGCTTTATCTTTATCAACATATTTTCCGTCTAGGTAAACGTATTCAGTCATAAAACCTCCTTATTAACTAACATTAATGTTCTCATAAAAAACTCTAATTTTAAACAAAATATATATAAATATTACAGTTTTAGTCGTAAAAATGGATTTTTTTCTACTTTTTTTATAAGATTAGAACATAAGGCAATAGTTATGGAACTAATTCTAGACTTATTATATATATATATCGCGATTTTTTCACTTTATTATTTCATTTTAGCTATTAGAAGTTTAAATGATAGAAAGTTTGTTGCGTTAAGAAGACACATGGCAAATGTCGAGCAAGATTTGCTATGTGCGATTGTATATTCACACAATAACTATGATGCTTTGAAAAATATCCTAGAACAATTAGTTCATCAAACATATTCAACTCAAAACTTTTTAGTATACGTAATTTTAGACAATTGCACAGATCATTCAGAAGAATTATTGTCAGATAGATTAAATATTAAAGTTTTAAATTTAAATGACGGCGTTACAGTTGGTAAAGACCAAGCAATCTCAATTCTATTAGAAGAATTAAGACAAAATACAACAATAAATTCTTATGTATTCTTAGATGTTAACAAATTCATTGAAGAAGACTTCTTATTAAACGTAAATAGAGCGTTAAAACTATCTCCTGTTGTTGTTGGTCAAACAATTGTTATTGAAAATGACAACTTAACTTTCTCGGAAAAGGTTAATATTACTTATCAAAAATATTTAAACAACTTTATCAGATATGCAAGAGCATTAATGGGGTTAGCTGATAGAATTGATTCTTCTGTCTTTGCTATCAATAAACAATTCGTCGAAAAAATTGATGCACTTGATTTAAAAGATATCAATACCGAATTAAAATATAGTATTTTATTATCAAAATTGGGCTATCCTTGCTTGTATGTTCCTGATATTAAAACTTATGTAAAATCATATAACTTTAAGCCAACAAAGCCGTCAATAAGTTACAGAGTAAAGCTATTTAAGCAATGTTTATCACAACTGTTTACGCTAAACTTTAAATTCGTTGAACATGCTTTTTCTTTAATTGCACCAAGTTCTCTAGTTGTACTTGTTTTATCTCTATTCTATTTAGGATTAACTTATAAATTCTACTTTATGTTTAACTTTATGGTAGTATTTACAATCTTCTCTTTGTTGTTATTAGGTTTTGCTATAAGTATTATAAAATCAGAGTTATATGCTA
>CALAFU010000252.1 GCA_937891325.1 uncultured Candidatus Melainabacteria bacterium
AGTTATAACCAAAACTTTTTCTGACCAAACTCCAGAAGTAAAATCTTCAGTCATTGAAACTGCTTTTGATTTATTCATGTTAAATTCTTCGTTATCTACCATTTTTTTATCCTTTATTTTTATGCTGAGTAAGAACTGAATAGTGGTAAGTATAAAGCTAATGCCAATACAAGTACGATACCACCGATTACAATCAACATTAACGGTTCAATCATTTTTGTTAATGTATCAATAATCGCATCTAATTTTTTATCAATAAATACTGTCGCTTGGAACAACATATCACCCAAACGTCCAGATTGTTCACCTGTTGCAATCATAAACAAAATCATTTTAGGCATTACACCGACTGACCTCAATGCCAATGACAAGTGTTGACCTTGTTGTACCTTTGTTGTTGCCTCATTTAGTTTTGATTGTAATGTATGATTTGTTAATGTAATATTTGACAAGTACAAACAGTCTATAATCGGAATACCCGCTTCATAAGCTACTTGCATTACGGCAACAAAGTTTGAAAAGTTTGAGTACTCAATTAAAGCTGAAAGCAAAGGTACTTTCAGTACATATTTATCAATCAATCTCTTTGAGGTTTGCCAAGCAAATGCCGTATAAACCGATGCTGCCAATGATATAAATATTACAGGGATTAAAATCCAATAAGTTCTTAATGTTAAACCAATATTCATTAAAAACGCAGTAATTGGTGGTAGTTCTTTACCTAAGTTATCAAACATATCTTTAAACGCTGGGAATACAAATACCAACATGATTGTTACAATAACAATAGCCAAAACGATTACAAATGCGGGATACATCAAGGTACCAATTACTTTACCTTTAATTGCAGCTTCCTTCTTTTGAAGCTCCAACAAACGTTCTAGGGTTTTTTCCAATTCCCCTGAATCTTCACCGGCTCTAACTAGACCGATATAAATTTGTCCGAAAATTTTAGGGTACTTCGCAATTGTATCAGCAAAAGTAGAACCCGCAATAATTTGACGTCTCAATTCTTTTGCGATATTTCTTAACTTTGCTTTCGCCGCATCGTTTTCCAAGAACATTAAGGCTTCAATTACAGGAATACCAGATTGAACTAAGATTTGAAAGGTTGATGTAAAATCAATCTTATCTTGCAATGACATTTTTTGAAGTTTTTTAGCAATAATCGTGCCACTACTTGCTTTTACGTCCTCTGAAATTTGAGTTGGAAGCAAAGACATCTTACGTATGATTGAACGTGCTTCCTTGTGGTTTTCCGCTTCAACCTTACCTCTTACGATATCTTTATTATTTTTTAGAGCTACATAATTATATACAGGCATGACTCAACTCCTTATTCGCTTGCAAGACCTAATACACGAACAAACTCGTCTATAGTAGTTTCGCCATTTAAGATGTGACCAAAGCAGGCTTGGTTCAAAGTTTTCATACCGCAAGCTACTGCTGCATCTTCAATTTCAATATCATGTGCACCTTGAGAAATTAATTTCTTAATTTCCTTTGTGATAGGTAAAATTTCAAATACGCCTAAACGACCTTTATAACCTGTCATATTGCACTCTTGGCAACCTGTTGGTTTATAAAGTTTTGTCTTCATTAATTTTTGAATATCATCTTCATCCATCAAGATTTGAGCAGCCTCATCATGAGTTGGATAGTACTCTTGTTTACATCTACACAATTTTCTTACAAGACGTTGAGCAATTACACCTGTCAAAGTTGAAGAAATTAAATAGTCCTTCGCTCCCATTTCGATTAAACG
>CALAFU010000253.1 GCA_937891325.1 uncultured Candidatus Melainabacteria bacterium
TGACCACTACAAAGAAAACATGTTCTTTATTCAAAAGGAAAATGAAGATGATGATCAATACATTGTAAAACCAATGAACTGTCCATTCCACATCTTGATTTACCAATCACAAAGACACTCTTACCGTTCATTACCATTGAGAATGGCTGAATTAGGTACAGTTTACAGACGTGAAAAATCAGGTGCTTTGTCAGGCTTAACTCGTGTACAAGGCTTTACACAAGACGATGCTCACATCTTCTGTACTCCAGAACAATTGGTAGATGAAATCAACAATATTATTGACTTTGTTGCTGATACAATGGCTATCTTCAAAATGGGATTTGAAGTTGAGTTATCAACAAGACCTGAAAGCTATGTAGGTAGCATTGAAAATTGGAACTTGGCAGAAGCTGGCTTGAAAGAAGCAATGGATAAACGTGGTATGAAATACGACATCAACGAAGGTGACGGTGCATTCTACGGTCCAAAAATTGACTTCAAGGTTAAAGATGCAATTGGTAGAACATGGCAATGTGCTACAATCCAATTAGACTTTAACTTACCAGAAAGATTTGAAATTAAATATCAAGACAAAGACGGTCAATTAAAGACTCCTGTAATGTTACACCGTGTAATCTTCGGTTCTATGGAACGTTTCCATGGTATCTTAATTGAACACTTTGCAGGCGCATTCCCAACTTGGTTAGCTCCAACTCAAGTTGCTGTTGTTCCAATTTCAAACGAAAAACACGCAGACTTTGCTGAAAAAGTTTATAAAAAACTTAGAGAACAAGGCATTAGAGCTTACTTAGATGATCGTTCTGAAAGTATGAATTACAGAATTAGAGAAAACTTGCAAGATAAGAAAGTTCCTTATGTTGCAGTAGTAGGTGACAAAGAAATTGAAGCAAATTCAGTAGCTGTACGTCAAAGAGGCGTAGGTCAAATTGGCACAAAATCAGTTGATGAATTTGTAGATATGATTTTGGACGAAATTAAGACTAGAAAATGCTAATTGAAGGTTCAATTTCATCAAAAAAAACTCAAATGTTGGTTGAAGAATATGCTCGATTATTGAATTCGGGCATTTCATCAGCCGACATTTTGGTATTGGTGAATAATTCAACCGCAAAAGAAAATTTTATAAACAAAACTTTTGAATTATTAAATATTGATTGTGTTGAAAAAATGCAAGTTTATTCATTCTTTGGGCTTGTATATAATACCGTAATGGACAATTGGGCGTTTTTAGAGAATAAACTTTCCAATGGAAAACCCGTTGTAATTCCTAATATGATTGGGTTAGAGATTTCTCAATTTATGTTAAAGGATATTATCAAGGATATTAAATTTGAAGGATATAACTCTAAAAAATCCTTGTTGCAACAGCTTTTTAGACGTTATTCTTTGATTATACAAAATAATCTTAATGATAAAGAGGTCGATTGGCGCTCAAATGAAGTGTTAAAAGAAGGATTTTCAAAAGATGCGAAAAGTGCATTGAAAACTTTAATGGCAAAAACGCTTAATTACAGAAGTTTTGACTACTTGAGACAAAGTTTACTATTTAATTATATATATAAAAATACAGAGGTTTTTAAAAATATTAAATATCTACTAGTTGATGATGCGGACGAAATTACGCCGATTTGTTTTGATTTTATCAACTATTTGAAACCTCAATTACAAAATTGTTTAATAGCTTGTGACAGGCATGGTTCAAGCCGTTCAGGGTATTTGAGTGCGGATAAAAATATTTATTCAAAATTGACTGAACTTTTTGCAAACGAAATCGAAAAAATAGATACGCAATCGCCTTTAGCAGAAGATGCAGACGAACTTTATAGAAATGTAATTCAAAATGAAGTTAGCAGGTTAGAGCATTTTTCATTTTTGTCGCCTTCAAAACGTGCAACAATGATTGATTTAGCGGTTTTAAAAGTAGAAGACCTTTTAAGACAAGGCTACAAACCTTCTGATATAGTCATTATTTCACCAATTATAGACGATATGCTTAGATTTTGCCTAAAAGAAAAAGTTCAAAATGCAAATTTACTATTCTTGTCAGGTAGTGAAAAATTAGTGCAAAATCCTTATGTATTGGCATCTTTGACTATTTTAAAGCTAAACACCAATTTAAAAGATTCTCTTAGTGAATTTGATTTGAGAGTAATTTTATCAAACATTTTAGACATTCCAATTAGGCACTGTCAGGTTATTTTAAACCAATTTGAAAAGACTAAAAAACTTGTAGATTATGAGTTTAAGATAGAAGAATACAACGAAAAATATTCTAATTTTAGAAAAGTTGTCGAGGATTTAAAAGGCTCTAAAAAGACAATTTCAGAGCAGGTTTTGTATATTTTTGATAATTTGTTCAAATTTTACTCTGTAAACAAAAATACAATAAACAAATTTACGTTCTTTGTAAAAGAGTTGCAAGACTTTGAGACTGTTTTCTCGCCAGATTTTATGGAGAATAAACTTGAAGACATAATCACTCAAATTGAAACCTCTGTAATTGCGGAAAACCCTTACAACACCTTTGAAATAGACGAAAATGATTTAGTAATTGCAACACCTCAAAAAATTATTGATAACCAAATTCAAACAAAATTCCAATTATGGTTGGATATTTCTTCAAGTGAATGGATAAAAAATGATATCGGTCCATTGTATAATTCGTGGGTATTTCAGGCGGATTGGTCAAAAGACGATTATACAGTACAAGACGATGTAGAACTTTCTAGACAAAAAACAGCAAGAATTTTGCGTAAATTAACACTTTGTGCAAGCCAATTCATATATACGTTTTCAAGCCTTTTTGACGGTACAGGGGCTGAAAATTTTGGCGGAATTGAGCAATATTTCAGAAATGAAGAAATTAAAACCTCAAATTCAAGTTTCAAAATTGTTCCACGTGAAGACCAAAAGCCCGTTTTAGACTATAAACAGGGACAAATGGCAATTTCTGCCGTTCCTGGGGCTGGAAAAACAACAATTTTGTTGGCTTTGATTATAAAACTTCTTAATGACGGCATAAATCCGGAAAATATCTTTGTTTTGACTTACATGGAGTCTGCTGCGCGTAATTTTAGAGAACGTATTAAAAACGTTAATCAAGAAAGTTCAAAGTTACCAAACATTAGTACAATTCATGGTTTGGCACTTAGAATTTTAAAAGATAATTCTAACTTTGAACGCTTAGGTTTGGCTTCTGATTTTGAAATTTGTGATGATTCTCAACGTGCAACGATAATTCAAAGGGTTGCAAACCATTTAAAATTAAAGAAAAACGAGATTGAGGAATTTGACAGAGCCATTTCTATTATGAAACTTGGAGGCGGAGTAATTCCAAAATCTGTGACAGATGCGAAGGTTAAGAAATTCATCGAATTTTACAACCTTTATTCGCAAAGTTTAAAGGAAAATAGTTTGATTGATTATGACGATATGCTTTTGTCATCAGTTCGCTTGCTAGAAGAAAACAAGGATATTTTAGAATATTATCAAGAGGTTTGCCAATTTATCATTGAAGACGAAGCTCAAGATTCATCAGCAATTCAACAAAGATTAATTGCACTTTTAAGTGCAAAACATAAAAATTTAATTCGTTGTGGCGATATCAATCAAGCAATTACAACAACTTTTTCAAATGCCGATGTAGAAGGTTTTAGAAAATTTATAAAAGCAAGCCAAAGCGTTGAAATGAATTGCTCTCAACGATGTTGTCAAGATGTTTGGAAGCTTGCAAACAAACTTGTTGAATGGGCTGAAAATAGTCAAAATCATAAAAATTCGTTCTATAAAATCTTTATGAAACCTGTTGAAGGACGTAATCCGATAGTTGAAAATGCTGTTAAATCGCTCGTTATGGAGAATACGTTTGCAGAAAAGAATTATATTTTAAAACAAATTAAAGAAATTCTTTCAAGTAATCCAAAAGCTACAATTGGCATACTTTTGAGAAGTAATTATCAAGTAAGCTCTTGGTTGTCATTTATTAATGATGCAGGATTTAAGAGTATTTCACGCTCGGAATGTTTAGAACAAAAAAGCGTTTATAGAACGATTTCAGCTGTTTTAAATATGATTTTGAATCCATTTGATAATGAAGTTATCGCAAGTTCTTATGAAATTTTGTCAGAAAATGGGTTTTATAAAAGTCGTTTGAGTGTTGATATAAGAGCCTACGAGACTCCTTTTGTATTAGCCGATGTTGATGAAATGAATGTCGATTTGGCTCGTTTCTATTGGGATACAACTTATTGGTTAAACTTTTCTTCTTTGCCAATCGAAGAACTAGCTATCAAAATCGGTTTATTCTATTATACGAGCGAAATCGAAAAATCTAATGTTTACTTAATTTCAACGTTAATTAAAAGACTTGCAAGTTCAAATAGAAACTTTGTAACTGTTTTGGATAAATTATCGGCACTAGCTAAACGTCCTAATTTGAGCGGATTTAAGTTCTTTTCAGAAGAAGACGAAGCAAGCAAAGAGTTTTTAGAAGGTAAAATTCAAATTATGACTTATCATAAATCAAAAGGTGATGAATTTGATTATGTATTTTTGCCAGAATTTACAGAAAAATCTTTACCACTTGATTTTGCACAAATGGAACTGAAGAAAAACACTGATTTTATGGAACAAATTAGAGAATTTAATCCAAAATATAAGAAAAAATCTGAATTTGAATTGAAAAAAGTTCAAATTGCAGAAAATTTACGTCTGCTTTATGTAGCAATTACAAGGGCAAAGCGCCAATTAACATTTACTGTATCTAAAGAGACAAAAAGTTTTGGTAAGGTTCAAAAGCAAGCGCCAAGTATAATTTTTACAGAGCTATTGAAAGGAGTTAAAAGATGATAATTTCTCCTGCAATGCTAAAAATATTTGATGAATGTCCACAAAAATATAAATTTATGTACGTGGATAAAATTTCTTTACCTCAAAATAAATATTTCTTTGAAAAAGGTAAGAAAATTCACGCAATCGCAAGTTATTACATAAAAGGCTACGATGTTTCAAAATTAGAACAAGCCTTAACAGAAAAAGAAAAACAAATTTGGAACTATTTGAAATCAACAGAATATTTTAAATATGAACTGTTAAAAAGCGAATATCAATTAAATATGCACTTAGGCGAAAGTTGGATTGGCGGACGTCTTGATGCCCTTGTTAAAAATGGCAAGAATTATTATATTTTAGACTACAAAACCGGTGAAATTCCCCAAAATCCCGAATATGATTATCAAACAATGATTTATTTGCTATGTGCGGATAAAAAAATCGGGGATTTTCAGTCCCTTGGTTTTGTTTATTTGGATTTGAAAAATAATACAGAACATAAAATTGAGTTTACAGAAGACCTTAAAAAAGAATATATTCAAAGGCTTTCAACCACTTTAAACAAGCTAACTTTAGCTACAAATTATAAAAAGAATAAGTTACAAAATGTTAAGTGTAATTGTGACTATTATAAAATTTGCTCAATAATGTGATATTATAAGTGTAGTAGCATTTGCCTCTAAAAAACATGTTAAAGAAATGTTACAAACATGCTAAAAGATAGCATTTTTCATGCTTTCGCGGACTTTTAGTATATGTGTAGGTACATAAGAATAATAGTATAGTGTAGAAAATGTCAAATTACGTAGCGTCATTAATATCGTTATATGAAAATGCGAAAGCCGCCAAAGGTGGTAACATATTACGCCATGCTTCCGTAGTTGGTCATGCTTCCAAAGTAATTACGAAGATTGCTTCTGGTCAAGCAGGGGAAGCACCAGCAAAGTTATGTCAAGGAATTGTTGATACTTTTAACAAAGCGACCGAAGGTTCAAAAATCGGTAGCGCTGTTAGAAAAGGTGTAAAACTTTCCAGAAATACAGACCCTATTTCAGCAACTTGTGCAATGATTAGAGTTTGTAAGTCTGATACTCCTGCAAGAGCCTTCTTAGAAGAAGCCGCAGATATTATGGGTATGTTTATTGTCGAAGGTTCAATGATTAAATATGCCAAAGATATTGCAAACATCAAAGGTATAAAAACTTTGAATGACGGTATGGTAAACTTCTGCAAAGGTAAAAAAGGATTGAATGTTGTTCCAGCTGTTGTATATGGTGTGTTATTCACCGTAGGTTCAATGGTCGGTTCAAATGCATTTAGAAAAGCCGGAACTTGGGTAGCTGATAAATTAGGCTTACCAAAATCTCAACAAGAACCAGATAATCACAAAACAGCCGACGGTAAAACAAAATACTATTTCGGTTAGGGAATAAATAAAAACAATGTCATCAAATTACATCTCAGAATCAATATCATTAGTAAGAAACCTTAAGAAAGCCACTAAAGGTGACAAGTTTGCTATGGTTAACGCCGTAGGAAACGTAATGAAGGTTACTGAAAAACTTGCTAAAATTGATAATTCTTGGGGTGAAGCTGCAAGAGGCGCATTAGATACATATTCAAATACAGTTGCAAAAAACAAGGTTGTTGGTTCTGCCGATAAGTTTATTCAAGTAGCTAAAATGAGTGATGAAATCGGTATCGTAAAATCAGGTGTTCAAGTTTTAACTTGCTCTTCTCCAATTAGAAAAACTGTTGAAGAAACTTTAGGTTGGAGTACAAAATTTGCTTCAAAACACCTTATGCTACACGTTGTTCCTGATATGATTAAAAATACAAAGTCTTTGAATAGTGTAGCAAAATCAGTTGGTGATTTTTCAAAAAATACAAAGAATATGGGACAATTACCTGTCGTAATTTCAGGTATTGCTTATTCTGTCGTAACAGTAAACGCTCCTAAATATGCAAGAAAAATTGGTGGTTGGATTTGCGATAAGTTAGGCGTAAAACCATACGACAACCCAGAAAAGAAAGTTTAATAAACAAAAAGGATATCACGAAAGTGGCATCCTTTTTTATAGCATTTAACTTTTTCTAACCTTTGATTTATAATACTGTCAAGGATAGTTTTACAAATCATGAAAAATTTAAGGTTAGTTCTAACAATATTTGTCATGCTTATTTTTATTCAGCCTGCTCATGCGATAAAAATAGGCTTAATTACAGGTGTTGAGTCTGTCCGATTGGGGGCTTCAACTTATGCCAATATAATTAATTCTAGAACTAATCACAAAATATATACGCTTGATCCTATGAGAAATTATGAGTTTAAAGTGTATGGAACGAAGATTACAATAAAGATTGCAGGCAAATATTATAATTTAGATACTGATGAGGTTGCAATTCGACCAACAAATGACGGATTTGTTAGCGCTAAAAATAGGTGGTATCGTGGAATTTTCATAGTTAAAAATATAAACGGCTCATTAGTTTTAATAAATAAATTAGATATTGAATCTTATATAAGAGGGGTTGTGCCGTCTGAAATGCCATCAAGTTGGGATTATGAGGCGCTAAAAGCTCAAGCAATTGCCGCAAGAAGTTATGCACTTGCTAATTTAGGTAAGCGTGCAAAATGGGGATATGACTTGAAAGATACTCCAGAAGATCAAGCATATGCAGGTGCTAGTGGCGAAAAGGACAGTACTGATAAGGCTGTTGCGGATTCTTATGGTATCGTTTTAATTTATGATTTAAAAATTATCCCAGCATATTATTCTGCTTCAGCAGGTGGACAATCAAAAACTTGGGAACGAGATTTGCCTTATATTCGTTCGGTTCCGTCTTATGATAGCAACGTTAAAAAGAACGGGCATGGTGTAGGCATGTCGCAACATGGAGCAAATAATCTTGCAAAACAAGGGTACAATGCGTATCAAATATTACAATATTTTTACAAAAATATAAGATTTGCACGAATTAACCAAAGTTTTTATCAGTAGTCAAAACCGTTGGGGCGCAAACCTATCCGCCCATGATTTAGTTGTGGCGCGCACTTGCATATTAAAAAAATGTTAAGATTTTGCTGTAATGCTTGTCTAAATTGAATGTTAGTGTATAATAAATCTATGAAAAAAGCATAACTATTGGGAGCAAGGACAGTTTTCCTAGAAGTTAGTGTAGTAGGAGCTACTGTTTCTTAGTTATGCAAAAAAATGTTTACAGTATAGGAAAGGGGTTCAAAAATGAACAAAGAAGAATTAGTAAAAGAAGTTGCTAAAAAAGCAAAAGTTTCACAAAAAGCAGCAGCAGACGTTATTTCTGCAACATTAGAAACAGTTGAAAAAACAGTTGCTAAAGGTAAAAGAGTTACTTTAGTTGGTTTCGGTACTTTCGAACCACGCAAACGTGCAGCTAGAATGGGCAGAAACCCTCAAACTGGTAAAGAAATCAAAATCGCTGCTAAAACTGTTCCAGCTTTCTCAGCAGGTAAAAAATTCAAAGAATTAGTAAAATAGTTCTAGAATTGAATAATTGTAAGGCGCAAGCTCTGCTTGCGCCTTTTTTATTAAAATAATAAATATGGATATGGAGAGGCGCGGTTGATAAAATCAACCGCGCCTCTAAATTCTTCTAATAATTTTATCCCTAAATTAATCTCTATTACTTATTCCTCTTCATCGTCTTCAGATACTTTCACAGGGTCTGCAATTTGAATACCCATTGAGCGCAATGCTGTTCTTGCTTTTGGTGCAAGTGCTGTATCTGCGAAATTTTCTAGAATCGTTTGGAAGCAATCAACGGCTTCTTGATTCATATCTCTCATCTTATATAAATAGCCAGCCTTATAGTATAGCGGTGCTAAACTTGGATCAGATAACACTAGCATTTGGTTATCAAGTTTAATTTTTACTTCAATAAGTTTTTGATTGTCTTCTGGTGACAACAATGCGTGTGCATAAACTTTTTTAGTTAAATTATCAATAGTTTGTGACATTTCATCAGTTACTTCTGGAGCTAATTTTTTAGCTTTTTTTGCTGCGTAAGCGTCCATTGCAAATGCTGAAACTGCCAAGAATGCTACTAAAGTTAATACAATTAATTTTTTCATTACCCGTCCCCTACGTTTGTGTATATATCATACAAAAAAACTTGCAATTTGACCTCAATTAAATGTATGATATATTCTATGAAAATCATTCAAAAATTGTATCAAATGTTTATACTTGGCTGTCAAGGAAATAACCTTAAAACTGCCTTAGAAAGGGGGCTTGGGGGTGTTATTTTCTTTAAAGATGATATAATCTCTTCAGAGGATTTTAAAAGATTAACTGCAAAATTGGCATGCCAATCTGAAATTGTTCCATTTCTTTCTATTGACCAAGAAGGTGGAAGAGTTGAAAGAACTGAAAATATTTGGGGTGGTAAAAGATATTTGAGCCAAAAATTTGCCTATGAAAAAGGTGAAGAATTTTTGAAGGTTCAAACGCAAATGATTGCAGATGAATTAAAAGATTATGGCATAAATTTAAATTTTGCACCATGTTGTGATACAAATACAAATCCTAAAAATCCGATTATTGGTGAAAGAGCATTTTCTTGTGACCCTGACGAAGTTATTAAAGGGGCAGAAATTGTTTTAGGTATTTATGAAGAAAACGGAATTATTCCTTGTATAAAACACTATCCTGGACATGGCGATGCGGATTGTGATAGTCATTTGACACTACCAACAATTAATTTGTCACTAGAGGAAATGGAAAAGACTCATATAAAACCTTTCAAACATCTTGTAAAACGAGGTGTTGATATGGTTATGGTGGCTCATTTGCATTGCACTTGCTTTAATGAAGATGTTTTACCAACATCGTTAAGTAAAAATGCAATTGACTATTTAAGACAAGATTACGACGGTGTAATTTGCTCTGATGATATGGTAATGCAAGCGTTAGATGATTTTGATAACCCTTGTGAACGCGCTATTAGAGCTGGCGTAAATTTATTTTTATACCGCTATTCTGACGATAAAACAATCCAAGTTATTGAAGATATCGCTAAAAAGTCTGAAAACGATAATACCCTTCAAAGATGTATTGAAGAGTCTTATGAAAAAATTATTAAGCTAAAACAAAAATACGGATTAGTAAGTATTTAACATCCCTTCGTAAATTAGTTTTGAGGCTTGTTGAATGAATTGTTTACCCAAAGGTGAGTTGTAAGGGCGTTTTGCCATAATTACAACGATGTATTTTTTACCGTTTGGCATATAAACGATACCTGCATCACCTAACATTGTGCCGATGTCACCTGTTTTGTGTAAGAATGTAGCGCCTTTGCCTAAACCTTGTGGGATTAATCTATCGTTTTTAACGTGGCTCATGTAATCAACGATGTATTCTCTTGAATTGATACTCAAGAAGTTTGGATTATCTAAGTTGAATAGCATTGTAGCCATATCGTTTGTAGTTGTGAAATTTGTTCCTGTTAAATCTGGTAACCAAGTTTGTACGTGAGTGTTTGAAATACCCCAGCTTCTGATAGCTGTGTTTACTGCTGTCATTGAGCCTAATTTTGACATTAACATATTTGTTGCAGAGTTGTCAGAATCTTCAATCATTGTTTTTGCAAGTTTGTCGATTGTGTAATTTCTTCCGCTTGCTGCGTATTGAAGATTGCCAGAACCTGATGCTTTATAATAATTTGTTAAAGTCATTTCATCGTAAATTGATAGACCGTTAGCTTCAATTGTTTTGAATAAGTTGATTAAAACAGGAACCTTGATAATACTTGCTGCTGGGTAAATTTCAGAACCGTTGATATCAACATATTTGCCTGTGTTGAAATCCCATACTGTAATAGCAGGTTGGATTGTAGGATATTTTTTCATTAATTCCTTCAATCCGTCTTCAAGAATAGTAAGTCTATCTGTTTTGTATAAATCAGTCATTAAAGGCTTTTTAGTTGAAACGCCAGCTAAAGCGTGTCTGCCTTCAAAGATTGTGTTATGTATATATTTGCTTGTTGGAAACATTAAATCATAATAATTAGCTTTAATGTTTGAATAATTTTGTCTTGCAGTTAATAATGGCAAAGATATTCTATGAAAAGCGAATGGCAACACATAGTAACCGATTAAAAACATAAATGATAAAGAAATCAAAGATGCTAAAAGGTTCTTTTTCTTTTTAGGTTTTCTTGCATCTTGAATACGTTTTCTAGGTGTTTGATGATGTATTGGGTTTTGAACAGGTCTTAATCTGCGTTCTGGTACATCAACATAAGAATAAGTTTGTGGATAACCGTAACTTCTTCTGTAATTTTCTTGAACTGCCCTTTGTGGCATTTTCCATATCCCCCATTAGTATATATTAATAATATATATAAATATTACACTTGTAAAGCAAATTTGAAAATCATCTGTTTAATGTATTTTTATTTTTCAACTTAAAACGTCTCAATAGCATGCTAGACATGGTTTTGAGGAAATTTATACATGTAAAATATAGTAATATTTATAAATTAAAATGTTGCAATTCTGTTACACATTAGTACTGTTCAAGTATTGCATATATTTGTTTACATAAATTTTGTTAGAAATAGCCAAAAGTTCAGAACGGAAAAGTTCTGAAAAATCTGTGTCTATTGATGCACTGCTTGGTGCTGAAAAATCACGA
>CALAFU010000254.1 GCA_937891325.1 uncultured Candidatus Melainabacteria bacterium
CTTTCCATAGTTGATTCTTTTGAAGTTCCAAAGTAGTTTTCATATTGTTGCACCAAAAAATCCTTGCCACCAATTGACGTAAAGCCAACGAGTGCAAGCGCTAAAATTAATATTTGAAATATTTTTCTGATACAACCCATATTGAAATTCTTTTACCTTTAATTTAACATGTTCATATAGGGATTATAATTCATGACTACACTAGAAATCAACCGAATTAACACAAAAGATGTAAATATAGAAGATGCAACGCCTGCAATGCAACAATATTTGCAAACTAAGAAGGATTATCAAGATTCAATATTACTTTACAGAATGGGCGATTTTTATGAAACCTTCTTTGAAGATGCTGTTCGCATGTCAAAAGAGTTGGAAATTACTTTAACTGCCCGTGATTGTGGTAATGTTTTAGGTAAAATTCCTCTTGCTGGTATTCCGGCTAAAGCTTTGGACGGTTATTTAGAAAAGTTAGTTCAAAAAAATATTAAGGTTGCTGTATGTGAGCAATTAGAAGACCCTAAATTTGCTAAAGGTATTGTAAAACGTGGCGTTACAAGGGTCATTACTGCCGGTACAATTACCGAAAGTAACTTGTTAGATAAAAATAAAAATAACTACATTTGTGCGTTGTTTAAAGATGAAAAATCGGATAATTACGGCTTTGCGTACACTGATATTTCAACGGGTGAATTTAAAGTATCTCAAGCTCCTTACAATTTGATTTTGTCTGAGCTTGCAAGAATTAACCCTTCTGAAATCATTGCTCCATCTAAACAACAAAAACTTATGCCATTTCAGATTGTTCCTGAAGAATCGGTAGATTTACCAGAAGAAATTACTGCAAATTATAACTGCTCAAAAGTTCCTCAATCTGTTTTTGCAGAAAATTTTGCAAAAAATAACTTGAAAGCTGCATTGAAATTACAAACTTTAGACGGCTTGGGTTATGATAATTGTAAGTTAGGTTTTAGAGCTGCAGCTGCAGTTTTGGGCTATATTTGGGAGAATTTGAAAGAAAACTTTCCTAAATTTGAAACAATTGAAAGTTATGTTTTATCGGAATATGTTTTGATTGATGCCAATACGCGTAAAAACTTGGAATTGGTTGAAACTTTACGCGAAAAAAATAAATATGGCTCGCTTTTATGGGCAATTGATAAGACAAAAACAAATATGGGTGCAAGACTTTTGCGTTCTTGGATTTGTCAACCATTAAAGGACGTTAGCGCGATTCAAAAACGTCAAAGTTTTGTTCAACAATTAATTGATTTAGAAGAAACTCGAACAGGTTTAGGCGAAGTATTAGAGCAAATTTATGATATTCAACGCTTGGCAACACGCTTGAGCAATGGCTCTGTAAGTCCTAGAGATTTTATCAGTTTGAAGGTTTCTTTGCAAAGATTGCCTGAAATTTTAGATTTAGTCAAAGCAATTAACACAGACTTGTTTGAAGAAGTTAAGTCTTTTGCGAGTGATTTGACAGATTTTGCAGATATTATAGAGCGAACTATTCAAGAAAATCCCCCAATGTTATTAAAAGAAGGCGGAATTATAAAAGCTGGCGTTAGTGGCGAACTTGACTACCTAAACGACCTATTAACAGGTGGCGAAAATTGGTTAAGACAATTTGAAGAAGACGAAAAAGAACGCACCGGAATTAAAAACTTAAAAATTGGTTATAACAAAGTTTTTGGCTACTTTATCGAGGTTACAAATTCAAACTTGAATATGGTTCCTGAAACTTATATTAGAAAACAAACTCTTACAGGCGGTGAAAGATTTATTACAGAAGAATTAAAACATCACGAAGACGAAGTTTTAAATGCCCAATATAAAGCACGCGAGCTTGAATATAAGTTATTTACAGATTTTAAAGATTACTCAAAAGAATTTGTTTCTAAAGTTAGAATTTTGGCTGAAAGCATTGCTACACTAGATGTTTTGAATTCTTTTGCAGTTACAGCTTTGGAAAATAATTACGTATGTCCTGAGGTTGATGAAAGTAATGATTTTATCGTTAAAAACGGTCGTCACCCTGTATTAGAACTAATTTTACCATTAGGTGAATATGTTGCAAATGATTTGGAATTAGAGGCTAATTCAACTGCTAAAACTCAATTTATGATTTTGACAGGTCCAAACAT
>CALAFU010000255.1 GCA_937891325.1 uncultured Candidatus Melainabacteria bacterium
CGGTAAGTTTGGTGACGGCGGTTACAAAGTATCTGGCGGTCTTCACGGCGTAGGTGCATCCGTTGTAAACGCATTATCAGAAAAAATGGTTGTTGAAGTTTCAAGAAACGGCGGAGTTTACAAACAAGAATACTTCCGTGGTGAACCTTCTGCACCTGTTGAAAGAATTAGAGATACAGACAAAACAGGTACAAAATCAAGATTTTGGCCTGATCCAGAAATTTTCCAAGAAACTATTGAAGTTGATAAAGACGTAGTTGCTGGTCGTTTAAGAGAAATGGCTTTCTTGAACAAGGGCTTAAAAATTATCTTTATCGACGGTAGAACTAATGAAGAAGAAGTTTTCCACTATGAAGGTGGTATTGCAGAATACGTTTTATTCTTAAACAAAAACAAAACTGCAATCTTTGAAGAACCTGTTTACATCGACAAAATGGTAGGTGACTTGAGAGTTGAAGTTGCAATGCAATACACAGATGCATACAGCGAATGTATTTTATCATTTGCAAACAACATCAACACACACAGCGGTGGTACTCACTTAACAGGTTTCAGAAACGGTATTACTCGTGTATTAAACGATTATGCACGTAAAAATAACATTCTTAAAGACTCAGAAGCTAACCTAACAGGTGATGACGTTCGTGAAGGTTTGACAGCTATTGTCAGCGTTAAACTTCCAAACCCTGAATTTGAAGGTCAAACAAAAGAAAAATTAGGTAGCCAAGAAGCTATGGGTGCAGTTCAAGACTCAATCAGAGACAAATTCCAAGAATGGCTTGAATTCAATCCGAAAATCGCAAGAACAATCATTGAAAAAACACTTCAAGCTCAACGCGCTAGAGAAGCTGCAAGAAAAGCTAGAGAATTAACTAGACGTAAGACTGTTCTTGAAAACTCAACTCTACCAGGTAAATTGGCAGACTGTTCAAACAGAGAACCTGAAAAATGCGAAATCTTCCTTGTCGAAGGTGATTCAGCCGGTGGTTCTGCAAAACAAGGTAGAAACAGAATGTTCCAAGCTATTTTGCCTTTGAGAGGTAAAATCTTGAACGTAGAAAAAGCTCGTTTAGACAAAATCTACGCTAACAACGAAATTCAATCAATGGTTCAAGCGTTTGGTGTTACAATCAGCAGAAACCCTGATGAAGTTAGCCTAGAAAAACTTAGATATCACAAAATTATCATCATGACCGATGCCGATGTTGACGGTGCTCACATCAGAACATTAATGCTTACATTCTTCTTTAGATATTGTAAACCATTAATCGAACAAGGTTATGTATATATCGCTCAACCACCTCTATACAAAATTACACAAGGTAAACAAAGCGAATACTTATTCGACGAAAAAGCATTAGACAAAATGCTAAAAGAACGTGGTATCAAGTCAGTTTGCTTGTCTGACAAGACAAAAACAAAATCTGTTCAAGGCGAAGAGTTATTAAAATTAATCTCTAACATGTCAGCATACTACAATTCTTACAACAACCCTATTTTGGGTAGAATTCCAGCTGTAATGCTTAGAGGTATGGTTCGTTCAGACATTCAAGAGGCTGATTTTGACGATCAAGCAACAATGCAAAAACATCTTGATTACTTATCACACTACCTTGTAGACCACGCTGAAAACTACAACATTGCTGAAGCTAAAGACTACAAGTTAGAATTGAAATACAGCGCTGAAAACGCAAAATATAATCTAAAATTAACATTGTCAGATGACGACTTTGTATTAATCACTCAAAGTATCGTTAAGAGTAACGAATACAAACGTCTAAAAGCTGCATACCCTCTAATTCGTGAATACTTAATCGAAGAAGAAGGAACATTAATTTTAGAAACAGATACAGAAACTCACGAAGTTTCAACATTCTCTGAATTACATAAGATTTTAGATGACAGAGGTTCTAAAGGCTTACAAATCCAACGATTCAAAGGTCTTGGTGAAATGATGCCTCAACAACTTTGGGAAACAACAATGGATCCTTCTACAAGAACTTTATTAAAAGTAAACTTAGAAGATGCAATGCTTTGCGACCAATTGTTTGATATTCTTATGGGTGACAAGGTTGAACCTCGTAGAGATTTCATTCAACAACACGCTGTATATGCAACTAACATTGACGCATAGGTTACATTTTATAAAACAAAAAGGAAAAAAAGATGAAAAAAGAATTAATATTTTTAGGACCACCAGCTTGTGGTAAAGGTACTCAAACAAGCAAATTAGCTGAACACTTAAACTTTCCACACGTTGACACAGGTTCTTTATTAAGAGCAGCTGTTAAAAATCAAACTCCAGAAGGCGTTACAGCTGAAAGCTACATGTCAAAAGGTCAATTAGTACCTGTTGAAGTTGTTGCAGCAATTATCAAAAGAAGACTAGCAGAACCTGATTGCGCTAATGGTTACGTTTTAGACGGTTTTCCAAGAAGCGTTGAACAAGCAGGCATGTTAGAAGAAATTAACAAGGAAGTTGATAAAGAAGATGCAGAATTCAGAGCTGTTTACTTCGACATCGACACAGAATTGTTAATCGAAAGAATTGTAAACAGAAAATCTTGCCCAAAATGTGGCGAAATTTACAACATGAAGTTTAAAGCACCTAAAGACGGTGTTCACTGTGATAAATGTAATTCAGAATTAACTCAAAGAAAAGACGATACAGAAGAAATCGCAAGAGCTAGATTTGAAACTTATTACAAAGAAACAGCACCTTTGACTGAATACTACGAAAACAAAGGTGTTTTAAGAAAAATTGATGCTAACGGTAGTATTGAACAAGTCTGGGAAAGACTTTTGAAGGCAGTAAATGATTAATAGAAAATCAAGAGACGAAATTAAAAGAATGAAGCACGCAGGGCATATTGTTGCCCTCGTGCATAAAGCTATGAAGGAAAACATTAAGGCTGGAATGTCAACAAAAGACCTTGATGATATTGCAATGGAAGTTATTCACGCAAACAAGGCTGTTCCAACATTTTTAGGCTACAACGGTTTTTCGGCAAGTATTTGCACATCAATTAACGAAAATGTCGTTCATGGAATTCCATCAAAGGATGTTATCCTAAAAGAAGGCGACATTATTAGTGTTGACGTAGGCGCAACTTACGGCGGTATGGTTGGCGATAGCGCTTGGACTTACCCTGTTGGTAAAATTGCACCTGAAATCGAAAATTTATTAAAATTCACAGAAGAATCATTATTTGCAGGTATCTCTCAAATGAGAGCTGGCAATGTGCTTGATGATATTTCATCAGCAGTTGAATCAGTTGCAAACAGAGAACATTTAGGTATCGTTCGTCAATACGGCGGTCACGGCGTTGGTCACGTTATGCACGAAGATCCATTCCTATATAATTACAGCGTTGGAGACAAAACGTTAATTAAATCTGGCATGGTTATTGCAATTGAACCAATGCTTAACCTTGGTTGTGATGAAGTTATTCAACTTCCAGACGAATGGACAGTTCAAACTGCAGACAAAAAACCGTCTGCACACTTTGAACACACTGTTCTTGCAACTGACGGAGAACCTGAATTAATGACAATTATTCGTGAAGAATTCCTTTAATCTTACGAAAATAAACTATTTGCATGATTTGTAGCATGTGAAAATATAGTTTAATTAGTATGAAGAAAAAATATGGAGTGAAACATGGATATTTTTGCAGTAGTAGGATTATTTCTAGGTATAACATTCATACTTACAGGTCAAGCACTTGAAGGTGGTAATTTAGGTCAGTTAATGCAGTTAACAGCCGCATTCATCGTATTCGGTGGTACTGCTGGTGCTGTTGTATTGAGCTTTCCACCTAGAGTTTTGAAAAAAGCAATTATGCTTATCAAGGACGTTTTTGTTCCACCTGTTGTAGAATTAAACGAAGTTATTGCAGAAATCGTTAAATTTGCCCAAAAAGCTAGAAAAGAAGGTGTAATTTGCTTAGAAAGAGAAGCAAAAGATGCCTCTGATATTGTTTTAACAATGGGCTTAGAAGCTGTTGCCGATGGCGCAGACCCAACATTAGTTCAAGCGATGATGGAAAACCAAATTTCTCAACAACAAGAAGAAGTTACAAACGGTGCAAAAGTATTTGAATCAGCAGGTGGTTATTCACCAACATTAGGTATCATCGGTGCCGTTATGGGTTTAATCCAAGTAATGCAAAACCTTTCTGATCCTTCAGCCTTAGGTGCAGGTATCGCGGTTGCCTTCGTTGCAACAATTTACGGTTTATTTGCTGCAAACTTATTGTTAATCCCTCTAGGCACTCGTATCAGATTGAATTACGCAAAAGTTTTCTTAGCTAAGGACGTAATGGTTGAAGGCGTTTTAGCTATTCAAGCAGGTGAATCTCCAACGTTAATCGAAAGAAAATTACAAGCATACATCACAGACAGAACTAGCATTGAGGAAGAAGAATATTAATAATGGCTAAAAAGAAACCAGAACCGGCACATGAAAATTTAGAAAGATGGTTAGTTTCATACGGAGACTTCATTACACTTTTATTCGCAACTTTCGTTGTGCTATATGCTCTTTCTCAAATTGATTTAACTGAATTTGCAGCTCTTGAAGATAGTATTAGAAAAGCATTTAATGCACCTAGCATTTTAGAGGGATCTGATTCTATTTTAGATTCAAAAGGTGCTTCTATATTAGATGCTAGTGCTGCAGATAGTACAATTGCACCTCTAATGCTTGAATATATTAGTCAAAAATATGAAGATCAATCTTTTGAAGATATAAAAGATGCTATTAATCAAATGTCTAAAAATGGCGATATGGAAGGAGTAGATGCGCAATTAACTGATAAAGGGTTATTGATTACAATGAAAAATGACCTG
>CALAFU010000256.1 GCA_937891325.1 uncultured Candidatus Melainabacteria bacterium
TTGTTGCAAGGTCTGTTAATCTTGTCAACGATGATTATAGGTTATATTTTCTTGTCAATTCTATCTTATAAATTAAACTTTGCTGTACCTGTAATTACTCCGATTGCACTTCAATTGGTAACAATGATTTTTGGTTATTCTCGCAAGTTTATTGTTGAAGCAAGAAACAAAGAAAAAATCAAAGATGCGATGGGAAAATATATTTCTCAGGACATTATGCAAAACGTTGTAAACAATATTGATAACGTTAAATTAGGTGGTAAAAAGGCAAACGTAACGGTTCTATTTGCCGATATTCGTGGATTTACTTCAATGAGTGAAAAGTTAGAGCCGGACGAAATTTCAGTTATTTTGAATGAATATTTTACTGCGTTAGAACCTATTATTAGCAGTTATAACGGTGTAATTAACAAATTTATTGGTGATGCAATTATGGCGATTTTTGGTGAGCCTATTCAAGATAAAGACCACGCAGTAAATGCTGTAAAATGTGCCGACGCAATGCTTAAAAAGGTTCAGGAACTTCAAAAGAAATGGTTAGAAGAAGGTAAACCAAAAATTGAAATCGGTGTCGGAATTAACACAGGTGAAGCCTTTGTTGGTAACATCGGTTCTGAAAAACGTTTAGAATATACCGTAATTGGCGATATGGTAAACTTAGCAAGCCGTATTGAAAGTTATAATAAGGTTTATAAAACTCAATTCCTAATTAGTTCATTTACATATCAATACGTACGTGGTATTGCCGATGTTATCAAGATTTCAGAGGTTAAAATTCGTGGTAAAGAAAAGAAAATGAATATCTACGAAGTGTTGAGGTTGACTTAATGAAACACGCTTTAGTTGTAGATGATTCACAAAGTTGGAACAATTATCATTGTCAAAATCTAGCTCAAATTTATGGTGAAGAACTAGAAATTGATAGAGCTTACACTGCAAGAGAGGGTTATGATTGGGTTTATAATTACGTAGACAATCCTTATGATTTAATCATAACAGACCTTTCAATGGAAAGTGATTTTGCCCCCAAGTTTGCTGGAGAATGGCTAGTTGAGCAAATTAAACTTTTAAAACAATATTATAAAACTCACATTGTAATCA
>CALAFU010000257.1 GCA_937891325.1 uncultured Candidatus Melainabacteria bacterium
TAACAGCTTTTTTGTGTAGTTCTAAAACTTGTTCTTTTGATAAAGAATAAGTGCTTACACAAGGATTGTAGTAAGCATTTTCGTAGCTTTCAACTTCTTCGTGTAATTCGTTCTTAACAAAGTTGTAATAACGAGTTCCTGGAAGTGGTGTAGCTGTATAGAAACTTACAAAATCACTGTCTAATTCAACTGCAAAATTAATGGTTTCGTTGATAGTTTCTTCATCGTCCCAAGGCAAACCTAGCACGAAGTAATTATAAATTCTGATTTTAGCTTTTTTAAAGGCTTTAACTGTGTCTCTAACGTCGTTTATTGTAATGTTTTTGCCGATTTTATCAAGGATAAATTGAGAACCGCTTTCAACACCAATGCTAACTAAACGGCAACCAGCTTTATACATATATTTCGCCATTTTTTCATCAGCAGTATCTGCCCTTGTATTAGCTGACCAAGTGAATTTAAGACCACTTTCAATAATTTTTTTGCATAAATTCATAGTCCATTCTCGGTCTTGATTAAAAATATCTGACCAAAAAATGAAGTTTTTAATGTTATATTTTTCAATACATTCGCGAATTTCAGCAAGAATGTTTTCTGGAGAACGTGTTCTAACTTTGCTTCCGCTAGTTGGAGTTGCTAAACAGAAGAAACAATGATGAGGACAGCCTCTAGAAACCTTGATAACCGCTTGAACCTTATTGTTATCAGGTCTTCTGTAAATCGAATTATCAACTAAATGACGTGCAGGAAATGGTAGTTCATCAAGATTTTGAATAAATGGTCTTACTCCGTTAAATTTTGCAATAAAACCGTCTCTGTACCATAAGCCCAAAATATCTTTAGTTTCAACTTCACCACTCAAAAGTTCTCCTAGTGTTTCTTCAGGTTCTCCTGAAATAATATAAGTTAGAGCTTTATTTTTCAACAAAATTTCTGAATTGAAGGTTAAAAATACTGCACCTTTTGCGATTGTAATTATTTTAGGGCAAATTTTCTTTGCTGTTTTCAAACAATCCAAATCGCTTTGAAGTGTTGGGGTTGCAACATTCAATAATAAATAATCTGGCTTAAATTCTTTTAAATCCTCTTCAAAATTACCACCAAGGCTGTAATCTCTAATCATAGCTTCAAAACCAAGTTTTTCTGCAACAGCTGCCAAATACATTAAATCAGTAGGTGGCAATGGCGGAATAACCAACAAGTCCTTTGTCGGTTGTTGACAACGGTCTTCGCGGTTCATTATTGGTGATGGGGGATATATTAATAAAATCTTTTTCGCCATAATTTTATTCTATATCAAAAAATAAAATTTTAATATCATCAAAAAAGAGTAAAATTAAGCTGCCTTTTCTGTTGGCGGTACGTATTTTAAGCCGTTTGTATTAATTTTGCCCTTTGATGTTACACTCAACAATGGAGAGGTACTGTTTTCGGCGAAAGTATCTCTACATAAGCCTTTTCTCCACCAGCAACAGTCAGAACATAAATCTTTGTGAACTTCTGGTGTCATAACCCATTTCATGCGTTTCATGATTTCACTAAATTTATACGTTTTGCCTGTTTCGATACCAATTAAAAATTTAACTTTTTCATCTAATTTGTTTACTGAATCGTCCTTGCAAATCGCTGTTCCTGAGCCGTCGTTAGGACATTTTTTGCATAAATCATCTTTACCGCTTTTAATTAAAATGTCGGTGTCTGGATTTTCTCTTAATTGTTTTGAAATTATATCCCAGCTTGTTTTTGCTGACTGACTATAGTTGTATCCTTTGTACCCAGGTAAGCATAAAAAGTGGTGTGGTCGTAATGCTATTGTGTTTGGGTTTGATACGTAACTTACGTTGCTTGTTGGGGTTGTTGCATTTACTGCGCTAATCATTTTTCTAAATTCCTTCTATTTCCCTAATTCCATAAAATTATTTTAATCCAATTCCTGATTTTTTTCATCTACAACTTGTTGTAATGCAGAGGTCATAACTTTTAAAAATTCTTCAGGGTTTTCATTTGACAATTTTTTTAATTCTTCTAAAGACTTTTTATCTTTTACTTCAACCTTTGTTAGTGCTTGTTTTGTACCTTCCATAAACATTTTTACAGCATCACGCTCACGAGTTGAATATTTCATCGCTTGATTTACGCTACCTTTTGTAGCACTCAAAATTTCACTAATTACTTCATCGTTAGGACTGATATTTCTGAATACAAATGAAATCAACATTCTTGGTACAATTTGATTTGTTGCCCAATTTCCCTTTTTCAATTTTTCAGAAGTTAAGCCTAAAATTGTATCAGAGGCAACCTCTTTACCTTGTTCTAAAACTTCATCTAAGAATTCATAGCCTGTATCAAAAGCTGGAACCACAGAGCCTAAAAATCCTGATGCTAGTTTTTCTGCACCACTAATTGATGCTGAGCGTACAAGTTTTTTGAAGTTCTTGTTATCTAATGCATCTTCTTTATCACTACTTAGTTTATCAGAACCGTCTACTAAAACTTTAATTCCCATTGTAGTTGCTGATTTTGCAACAATCTTTGCAAAACCTGCTTCTGGAGCGGTTAACAATACCAATGCTGATAATGCTGAACGAGTTGCACCTCTTACAGCAGCAGCACCGATTTCTTGAGAACGGTTGTATTTATCAACCCTTTCTTGAATGTCGTTTGTATGACCATAAGCATGTTCATAAGATTCGTCGTATTCTTTTTGTAACTCTTTTAAAGTTTTTCCGCCACGAATGTTTTTAGCAGTATCCTTCATTGTTTCGTCTAAGAATTCTGCCATAACACCATAAGCACTGTATTTTTCTTCCATAGACATTTTTTCAGTGTCCATTCCAGAAGCCTTTAATGTGCCGTTTAGAGTTTCTTTTGAACCAATAATTGATACTAAAGAATTTTCCATATTTTCAAATATTTGTTCTTTTGGAGTTGTGTGATAAAAATATGGAACAGAACCTGTCATTGCATAAGGGTTGATTTTTTTCTCAACTTTATCTTGAAGTTTGCCCTTATTTTCTTTAAACTCTTTTAAATCGCCAGATAATTTTTTTGACACAATATCAGACATAGCCTGAGTTGTAACGGCTAATTTGAACTGTTTTACCTTTTTGTTATATTTTCTAATGTTTGCGCTATTATATTCAATTCCAAAAACTTCTTGGAATTTTTCAGGGAATTTTTTTTCTTGGATTGATTCTTTTAATTCGCCAACTTGTTGATTGTAAGTGTCGATGTCTTTTTGAATTAGGACAGCTCTATTTTTTGAATTCCATAAAACGCTTATACGATCAGCAACTTTGCCAGCCCAACCTTCAGAAGCTAATTGACCGTCAAGAGATAATTGAGCGTTTTGTCCAATAGTTTTAAGTGCTTCTGTTGTTTTTTCGTACTGTTTTAACCTGTTTGAAGAACCTGTAAAATTAACATTAGAAGTGCGTTCAAAAGAGTCTGGCTTTTGAACATAAGAAGAGTGGCGAAATCCGTTATTAGATTGCGCTTTTTGAATATTATTAGTAGATTTAACTGCATTTAATGCGTTTAAATTAATCACAATATTCCCTAAATTTTACACTAACTTTGAATTAATAAAGTACCGTAAAAATAATAATTGCCATGTTTTTGATGATTTGTTACATGTTGTAAAGAAAAGAGGTTTTACAATTTTGTAAAACCTCTTTTTATCTTATTGTTCGATTTTGTCTTTATCTTGTTCTTTTTGAATATCTACAACAATTTGTTCAATGTTGTTAGTTTTTTGTTCAATAACTTGTCCAACTTTTTTGTCATCTGTCGGTGTTGTTGCATCGGCTTGCTCTTGAGCCACTTCCATAACAATTTTTTCAAATTCTTCTGGATTTTGTTCCATAAATTGAACAACTTTTTGAGCTTCTGTTGCACCTTGAGTTTTTGCTTGTTCTTTTAAATCAATTTTTACGGATTTTATTGTTGCGCTCATTGTGGCACTCTTGCCTACACCAATTGTTTTTACAAGTGCGTCATTGTTTGTAACCATTTTGATATTGCCTAATGTTGATGCAATTAAAGCTCTCACAGCAAATGTTTTTAGTGAGAAGTTGTTTAATCCGCCTGTTACAGCATCTTTAACAGTACCTTCTGTTGCCACGCCAATACCGTTTGCTGCAGCTTTAACTGCAACTGTACCAACTTTAGTTGTTGGTTTTACAACGGTTGTAATACTTTTTGCAACATTGCCACCAGCATAAGTGAAGGTTGCATCAATTAATCCTGATTTTATAATACCAGGCATTGATTTTTTTACATCGCCTTTCATGCCGTTAGTTGCCTTATCGGTAACATCAATAGCAATAGATGCAGCTCCAGAAATGCCTGCAACAACTAAAGGTGAAGCTGTACCACCAGAAGCTACGATTGCTACTGTAGATCCCACTACAACAATCGCTTGAGTGCCTGATTTAACCGCTGCAGTACCGATTTCTTGTGATGTATTATATTTTGCAACTCGTTTTTGAATATTATTTTTTGTGCCGAAAGCTCTAACATAAGATGCATCATATTGTCTTTCGTAATATTCAAAAGATTTACCATTTAATGCTTTCTTTTCTGCATTTTTTGAAGATTCTACTAATTGTTGTGCAATTTTACCATAGAAAGTGTACTTATCAGCATCGCTTAATTTTGACATATCAATATTTGATTGTTTTGCGATTTGAGCAACGCCCTTTTCACCAACCATCTCTTCAACTTTGCTCTTCATATTTTTTAAAAGCATTTCTTTTGGAACTTTTTTTTCAATAGTTCCTGTTGGAGCGTGTAAAACTTCAACGTGATCCTTGTACATACCAAAGTTTTCGTTAAATTGTTTTAGTGGTAAACTAAATGCACTTTGAACAGCTTTTGAAGTTGTAACAGCTGTTGCAACATTTTTAACTTTCTTTTCAGTGTTATAAAAAGCTTTAATATTTTGTTCGTTATAGTTTATACCATAAATCTTTTTGAATTTTGCAGGAAAATCTTGACGTGAGATTGATTCTCTTAAATCAGCAGTTTGTGCGCGATATTGTTTTAAATCAGCTCTAACCATATCAGCAGTATTTCCTGTGGCATTCCATAAATTATTATTCCAAAGTTTGCTAATTCCATCTGCAACATCACCAGCCCAACCATCTTTTTTCATTTGACCGTTGAAACTTGTAACAGCAGCATTATAACTTTTTTGCATTCTTGAAACTATACCTTGACGAAGTTGTTTACTTTGAGCGCTAATTGGCTTTAAATTTAATTTTTTTTCTGGAAGTTTGCCTGCTTTTTTAAGTTCTTGTTTTACTTGAACTTCTTTTCTTGCAACTTCTACATGCGGATACATAACGCGAGTGTTATCCGATTTGCAAGTATATCTATCGTTCATAAAAATAGAATTCATTGCACTTTGACTAAGTCTAGGCAATGTTGGGGTATTAGAACTAGCCTTTGATTTAACAGATGTTGTACCTAAAGCTTTGTTCATGATAGAAATTTGTTGCTGTTCTGGCAACTTTTGAAATTTAGCACGTTCCTTTGGTGGAAGTGTTGCGATATAAGCTTGTATTTTAGCCTTATCTACCATATCAATACCCTTTTTTCTTTCTCATTACATTAATATATTCGGCAAAATTTTGTTTTACTTTAGGATTTTATTATATCTTTGTAACAAAAGTTTACATGTGAAATTCAATATTTACCATGGTTTCAGAGAATTTAGCTTGATTTTTTAGGAAAACATTACAGATGTAAAAGGACGGTTTGTGAATTTCACAAACCGTCCTTTTTAAAAATATTTTTATCAAAACTAAACTTTTGCTGGTTCAATTTCAAAAATATCAATAAAGTTAAAGATATCTGTTGAGAAAATACCTTTATCTGTAATTTTTAATTGAGGAATTACAGGTAATGACAAGAAACCCATTGTCATAAATGGATCATTTACAACGCAACCAATTTCTTTTGCTGCTCTGTTCAAGGCTTCTGATTTTTCTGTAACAAATTCGATATCTTCATAAGACATTAAACCTGCAACAGGTAAAGGTAATTTAGCAAGAATTTCGCCGTTTCTAACTACAACTTTACCACCTTGAGATTTAACAAGTTCTTTTTGAGCTAAAAGCATATCTTCATCATTAGTACCAATGATAATCATATTGTGTGAATCGTGGGCAACTGTTGAAGCGATAGCACCTTCTTTGATACCAAAGCCTTTAACGAAGCCTTTACCGATGTTTCCACTTGCTCTATGACGTTCTACAACACAGATTTTTAATACATCATCGTCTAAGTTTGCTTTTGCTAAACCGTTTTCAACTTTCACATCAACAACAGTTTGTTTTGTAATCAATTGGTGAGGGATAATTTCAATAGCGTTAACTTTGCTACCTTTTGCAGGAATGTGGAAGCTATCTTCTTCTAACCAACCTACGTTTACAGAACCTCTTGTAGAAGGAACGTTAACATTATCTAATGATGCAACTAAGTTTCCGTTTTCAGCGACAACTTGACCGTTTTGGAATACCATCATTGGTCTTGTAAAGTCGTCCATTGTTGTAAATACGTTAAAATCAGCTTTATAACCAGGGGCAATAGCGCCTAAATCTTGAATTTTGAAGTATTCAGCAGTATTTAAACTTGCCATTTGAATAGCTTTAATAGGGTTTACACCGTTTTCAACAGAGCGTTGAACCATACCGCCAATATGTACGCGTAAATCTTCTGGGTGTCTGTCATCAGTTACGAACAAGATTTTGCGGTTGTTGTTGTGTTTTAAGATTGGCATTAATGCATCTAAATCTTTTGCCGCAGTACCTTCACGAACCATGATGTACATACCTTGTCTTAATTTTTCTAATGCTTGTTCAGGATCAGTACATTCGTGATCAGATGTTACGCCACTTGCGATGTATGCACAAAGGTCTTTGCCTGAAACTTGTGGAGCGTGACCGTCTACACGTTTTTTGTATTGTAAAGCTAAGTCAATCTTAGCCATAACTTCTTTATCTCTCATTAGGACTCCTGGGAAGTTCATCATTTCTGCTAAACCTAGAACCCAATCTTTGTCCATTAATAAAGATAAATCGTAAGCATTTAATTCAAAACCAGAGGTTTCAAATGAAGTTGCAGGGACACAAGAAGGAAGCATTGTGTAAA
Organism: uncultured Candidatus Melainabacteria bacterium; assembly: GCA_937891325.1. Classification (GTDB taxonomy): domain Bacteria; phylum Cyanobacteriota; class Vampirovibrionia; order Gastranaerophilales; family Gastranaerophilaceae; genus UBA6984. Next base: position 7,156 of record CALAFU010000257.1, read on the forward strand.
CTCTTAGTGGTAAGTTTTTAGATGCTTCTCTCATAAAACTGATACCGTGCAAACCTAAAACATTTGAAATTTCGTGAGGATCAGTTACAACAGTTGTTGTACCTGCAGGAACTACTGCTTGAGCAAATCTGTGAGGTAACATCATTGAGCTTTCAATGTGTACGTGACCGTCTATGAACCCTGGAGTTAAGAATGCACCTTTTAAATCGATTTCTTTTTCGCCTTGATAGCCTTTTGCAACACCTGCAACTCTACCATTTGTAATAGCTACGTCACTTTCGTAAATTTCTTCTGTTAAAACATTTACGATTTGTGCATTTTTAATTACTAAATCTGCTTTTTTTTCACCTAAAGCAACTGCAATAAATTCTTCTTGGTGCATTTTATTCCTTTCCTAAATCTTATAAAATCCTAAATACTTGTTCCTTATATTTTATCACAAAATTCTAGTAATTCCTCTAATTTACCTGTATGAATTACGTCTTGAATTTTCTTTTCAATCTCTAAAATTTCTTCATTTGGCATACTTTCTAATTTGCCTACAAGGACGATTTTATCAACTGTATCAGTGTTTACAAAACTTTCGTTTTTCTTGATAAATTCTTTGTATAATTCCAAAATTTCTAACTTTTTAGGGTCAAAAGTGTAAGGTTTTCCAATGTAATATTTTGAATCCTTATCTAGCTTTTTGACGAAATCAAAAATAAAATTGATTTCACTTAAAGCGGGTTCTTCTTCGTATTCTTTACCTAAAAATGGGTTGCCAATAATTTTTTCAACGCCTAAAGTTTTTAGATATGCACCCCAAAGCATACAACCAACGTAAAAACCGATGTGTCTTTCTGTTAATTGAGCCAATTTAGGTAACGCAATTCTAAACTCTGATTTTTTTATGTTGAAGTTTTTAATCATGTTTAGTTCGTCGTAAAAATATTTTGTATCAAGCGATAAAGGGATTAAACTCTTTGTAAACCCTGGATCAAAAAGCGCTTCGTTTGTCATAACTTTCTCCTTTTTGAATAATTTTAGCACACTTGAAAAAATAAAAAAATAGTTTATAATGTAAATATAGGGTGAAGCCCTAATAGAAATGTCACTTCTTTAGGACTTCTCTTAGTACCCTATAACCAGATAAGAATAATTTTAAGGACTGTTATAATGGCTGTTTATAACGGTCTTTATTATTTCTTTGGTCATTTGTCTCACCCCCTTTCTAACCAAAATCTTAGTATTTGTGTGTTAGCGGAAGTGATGGTACTTACCCTATGCTTTAAGTATAAATAAAAAAGATTTTATATAAAATTTTTTAATATAACTTTACTTAAATATATAAAAAGGCGCGGAATGTAAGAATTACATTCCGCGCCTTAAAAGTATTATCCTAATTATTTAGATTTTCTTTTGAATTTGATTTCGTCGTTTTCGGCATCAATTACCAAAGTATCACCTTTAATGAATTTTTGTGCCAAGATTAATTTAGCCAACGGGTTTTCAACCATTTGACGAATTGTACGTTTCAATGGTCTAGCACCATAAATTGGGTTATAACCTTGAGTTGCAAGCAATTCTTTTGCATCCGGTGTAACTTCTAGGTTGATTTCTTGTTCACCTAAACGTTTGCCTAAAGATTCCATTTGAATATCTACGATTTGTTTCAAATTGTCTAAAGTTAAGCCTTTGAAGAAGATTGTTTCATCAACACGGTTTAAGAATTCAGGTTTGAAACGTTCCTTCAAGATGTTCATAACTTTTTCTTTAGTTTCTGAGAAATCACCATTTATAGAGTCTTCCAAGATAACTTCACTACCAATGTTACTTGTCATGATGATAAGTGTGTTTTTGAAATCAACGGTTCTGCCTTTAGAATCTGTTAAACGACCGTCATCAAAGATTTGTAACATCAAGTTGAATACATCTGGGTGAGCTTTTTCGATTTCATCAAAAAGTACAACTGAATATGGTTTTCTACGAACAGCTTCAGTTAATTGACCACCTTCATCATAGCCAACGTATCCTGGAGGAGCACCAACTAATCTAGCAACGTTGTGTTTTTCCATATATTCAGACATATCAATTCTTACAATTGCATCTTCATCATTGAACATAAAGTCAGCTAATGATTTTGCAAGTTCGGTTTTACCAACACCGGTTGGACCTAAGAAAATGAATGTACCAATTGGACGTTTAGGGTCTTTTAAACCTGAACGAGCACGACGGATTGCATCTGAAACGGTATTAACTGCTTCATCTTGACCGATTAAACGTTTATGAAGAACATCTTCCATTGAGATTAATTTCTTCATTTCGCTTTCAACCAATTTAGAAACAGGAACACCTGTCCATTTGCTTACAACTTCTGCAATGTCATCGCCGTCAATTTCTTCTTTAAGCAATTGATTGTCTTTTCTATCAGTTCCTTGAATGTCTTCAAGTTTCTTTTGCAATTCCATTAACTTGCCGTATTTCAATTCGGCAGCCTTTTGTAAGTCTGTATTACGTTCAGCTTTTTCAATTTCAAGTTTAACTTGTTCAATTTCTTCTTTAATTGATGCTTCGCCTTGAATTGTAGCTTTTTCTTTGTTCCATTGTTCTTTTAAAACACTGATTTTAGATTCCAAATCGCTAATTTCTTGTGAAATTTCTAAGATTTTTCTTTCGCAATCAGGGTTTGTTTCTTCTTTTTTTAAGGCTTCACGTTCAATTTCTAATTGAACCTTTTGTCTTGACATAATATCAATTTCTTCTGGCATTGAGTCAATTTCAATACGAAGAGAAGATGCAGCTTCATCAATCAAGTCAATTGCTTTATCTGGTAAGAAACGGTCTGTAATGTATCTATCAGATAATTTTGCAGCTTGAATTAAGGCACTATCAAGAATTCTTACACCATGGTGAACTTCATATTTTTCTTTCAAACCACGTAAGATACTGATTGTGTCTTCAACTGAAGGTTCATCAACCATTACAGGTTGGAAACGTCTTTCTAAAGCTGGGTCTTTTTCAATATATTTTCTGTATTCATTGATTGTTGTTGCACCGATTGTTCTTAGTACGCCTCTTGCCAACATTGGTTTTAACAAGTTGCCTGCGTCCATAGAGCCTTCAGTTGCGCCAGCGCCAACGACTGTGTGAAGTTCATCAATAAACATTACAATATGTCCGTCTGAATCTTCAACTTCTTTTAAAACTGCTTTTAAACGTTCTTCAAATTCACCACGGAATTTTGCTCCTGCAACCAAAGCACCTAAGTCTAATGAAATCAACTTATCATTTTTCAAGCTTTCAGGAACATCGCCTCTAACCATACGTTGAGCCAAGCCTTCAATGATTGCAGTTTTACCAACACCAGGTTCACCGATTAGAACAGGGTTGTTTTTTGTACGTCTGTTTAAAACTTGTATAATACGTCGAATTTCTTCATCACGACCGATTACAGGGTCTAATTTGCCCTTTCTAGCAAGTTCTGTAAGGTCGGTAGAATATTTTTCCAACGCTTTCATATTTTCTTCTGCGTTTTTATTATCCACTTTTTTATTACCTCTTATCTTCTTCATTGCACTTAACACAGTGTTTGATGTAACTCTATTGTCTGCAAGCATTTTTTTGATGTTGCTATTTTCAAGTCGAGTCATTGCAAGAAGAATGTCTTCAATTGAGATGAAATCGTCCTTCAATTCTTTAGATGCTTCTTCTGCTAAGTCTAGTAACGCAACTGTGTTGTTTGACATAAACAATTGTTGTGTGTTTTGAACCCCACTTACTGTTGGAAAATCTGTGATTGCTTTTGTAACGGCGTTAATAAAATTTTGATTTAGAAGTTTTAATTCTGTAAGGTAATCCCTTGAAATGCCGTTGTCTTGAATCATTGCCATCATAATGTGTTCTGGTTCAATTTGAGTGTTGTGTTTCGCATTCATCAACGCGCTTGCTGATGAAATAATTTCTTGCGAGTAGTTTGTTAAGTTATCAAAATTTATCATATTATTATTTTAACTCTCTTTTTAATAATATCTAAAAACTTCATTTTTAATTAATATTTTAATTGATAAATAATTTTTTTAATCATATAATTTGTGTATTATGGAAAAGATTAGAAAATATTATGTGCCAATATTATTAGGCTTGATAACATTATTTGGATTAGAGTTGAGGGTTGCAATTTCAAATTGTCCGATGTGGTATGACGAAGGTCATTCAATTTTGGTGGCTGTTCAGCAGTTCCCTTTTGGAATTGACAACTTTCTATTTACAAAAGATTTTCAACATACACCATTTTATTTTTATTTCTTACATTTTTGGTTAAAAATATTTGGTACATCTGAAATCTTGCTTAGATTTTCGAGCGTAATTTTTGGTGTTGCAACAATTCCATTAACTTATGTTGTAGCTAAAAAATTATATAAAAATGACAAAATTGTTGGCATAATTTCAGCAATCTTGGTTGCGGTTAGTCCATTGATGATTTATTACTCAATTGAAGTCAGAATGTATATGATGGTTACATTCTTGGCGGTTTTATCAATGAATTATTTGTTGGATTTTGATGCAAAAGGTGACAAAAAATCCTTGATAAAACTTTTGGTGACAAATACTTTGATACCATATTTGCTAATTGGTGGTATCGTTTTTAATATCGGGCAAGTTATTGCATACACCTTGTATTTATTTTTAGCACAAAAGGAAGAAACTGAAAAAATTAGAAAGTATCTAACTTATAGGGTTTATCAGCTTATTTTGTTGGTGCCTTATTTTGTAATTGCAATTTATTACGCTTATCAAAGAAGTAAATTTATAATGTTCCATATTCCAAGTTTCCAATTTATCAACTTTGTTGGTAATGTTCAAAACTTCTTTGGGACAAAAGTTGGAATGTTATTTTGGACACAGTACTTGCCGATAATGATTGATTTCTTATTCTTTGTATCGGTTGTTATTCCAATTATTTATTTCATTTGTGCGTTAATAAGAGCATTTAAAGAAAAAGATGCAAAATTATATATGGCATTTTTGATGATAACAATAGCTTATGTAATTATTTTAGCTTCTTGTATGTTAAAGGTTATCGTTCTTGTTCCTAGATATATTATCTTCATTGTGCCAATTTTGATGATTTTGTCTGCCGTTGGTTTTTCAAAATTGAAAAAATGGCATATAGCAATATTTTTAATAGCATTTACAGGATTTAGTTGTTACTACATTTTCAAAGATCCAGCTTATGTAATTACGAAAACAAATGCGATTTTAGATGCTAATAACTATTTTGAATCAAGAGGTTTGGATAATAAAGATATTGTTTATAGACCTTTTGCATCAAGTGTTGCGTTTATATATCAAACTCCAACCTCTCCAAGATGTCCTGCATTTGAATCTATGCATGAATTTAGAAAACCTTATAACAAACTTGTTTATGATGATTATCAAATTCAGGCAATGGAGCAAGGTCATGTAGATGAATTGTGGTTAAATATTATCCAAAGTGACAAGCATGTTTCTCAAAGATATTATGATTTTATTAAGAAAACATACCTTGACCAAGTTGAGGCAGGACGTTATATTGTAATGGTTATTTATGGTCCAGATAATCAAGCTCTAGGTCCTAAAGAACAATATAGACAACAATTTGCAACTCTAGAATCAGTTCATAATGATAGAATTTTAAGTAGTTTATTTAAAATCTTTGATGACACCCAAGATATTTTCTTAGAACAATGTGATTTGGTTGAAAAGGTTTCATTTAATGACAATACGTATTTCTTATTTAGAAAACGTCCGTATAAAAAATAACTAAAAAGGGCGGAGCTGAAAGCTCCGCCCTTTTTTATAACATTTTTCTTAACTTTTTAATTTCTTCGTTATAATAATCTAGCCAACTTTGAATTTCTGTTTTCATAGAGGGTTCACAGACTGCACGAATACGCTTTTTATCAAGTTCATCAAGTTGTTTTTGAATTTCTAACTTTTTATTTTCATTTTCTTCTGTTTGAATTTCTTCCTTTGTTTTTCCCCACGCTTCAAGAGCTGTATCTGTTTCTACAATGTTGTAACCTAAATTATGATTTTGTTGAACAATAAAATTCATTTTTTCTTTTTGAGTATAAGGTTTATTTAAACTTGTTTTTATTTCCATTTTTTTGCCCTTTCTATCCTTCTAAATAACCGCAAGCTCGCCATTGAATGTGTACTGTAATGGTATCACCATACCAACCTTGAACAACACGAATTTGAGTGTTGTTAAGTGGATAGGCTCCCATTGTATTACCCCAAGAACCTGTCGTACCAGAACGGAATGAGGCAACGACAGAATAGTTTGTGTCTTTGTAAGGTTTTAATAAAGTTATTGTTCGAGTGCTTTTTACACCCATTGATTGCACAATTCCGCCTTGTTCTACAAAACCGTCAGACCAAACTCTATACCAGCTGTGTTCGTTTTGGTAAGTTTCAATGATATGCGCATTATGGCTTTGATTTACAATAGTTACAGCTTTAGAGTTGTACGGCATTGTTGTAACAGATGTTATTTCAGAGTTTTCAATTACAACCTTGCCAATGAATAATTTTTCAAAATCAACTTTGTTTGAACCATTAAATTGTAAGATTTTGTCCGGCATGATAGAGGTATCTATCCAAATATCATTAAGTAGTAAAGTTGGCTCTTGCGGTTGAATATAAATATTGTTTGATAATGCCGAAATTTCGCCATTTTTATCAACAAAAATGTTGTAGCTTCCGTCAGCAAACCCACTTAATGAAAAGCTCTCTATTTCAAGAATTTCAATGTTTTCGCCTTGAATGTTACCTTTTAAACTTGGATAATTATTTCCAACTAAAAAAGTTAACTCTAGCTCAGAAAATGTAATTAAATCTGCGTTTCCGTCTTCATTTATATTTCCACTATTTGCAAAAAGTGATAATTTATCTGAATAAATTTTTGTAAGGGTAGAATTATTTGTTTCACTTACAAAATTTTGCATTTGCCCTTTTGAAACGGCTTGTCCTTCTTCTGTTGCGTCTGCAACATAAAAAGTTTGAGTTTCACTACCCTCTTTTAAGGCTTTTTTCTCAAGCTCTTCTTGAATAGACGCAAAATTTTCATTAACCTCTTGTGCTTTTGCTTTCGTGCCTGCAACAAAAATATTAGGCACAATAAATTTGCCCATAAATACCTTTCCAATTTATTGAGCAACATATAACAAGGGGCGTTCAATTAATTAGAACATTATTTTTTTAAATTGTCAAATTTTGGGCAGAAGTGGACTTGTAACTAAATTGCTTAATAAAATTTGATTAATAATCATATTTAAAATAAAATAGATTTATGAGAAAGATAATCCAACTTTTTAAAAAGTTAAAACAATTAGACAAATACCTTTTAAAACAAGTTATAGAAATGTTTTTAATGGGTGTATTTGTTTTTACTGCGATTATTTTTGCTTCAGATACTTTTATTACGTTGATTAAACAAATTTCAATGTATGGTATTCCGTTCAAAGTAGCGTTAATTATGATTATTTTGAACTTGCCGTCAGTTTTTGTAATGACAATTCCAATGGGTGTATTGCTTTCAACAGTAATGACTCTTAATAGATTAAGTTTAGCATCAGAAATTACAGTTATGCGTTCTTGCGGTATTGGTCTTGAACGTATTGCAAAACCAATCTTTATTTTTGCAATTGTAATGGCTTGTTTCAGCTTTTTTATTAATGAAACAATTGTTCCTGCTGCGACAAAACAATCTAAAAACCTAGCTCTTTGGGCATTTGGTCAAAAAAATATTCCAAATGGTAAACAAAACTTTGTATTCAAAGAAGTTGGTGATAGAGGTTTAAGACGTCTATTTTATGTAGGACATTGCGAAAATAATACGCTTTATAATATTACAGTGCTTGATATTTCAAAAGAGGATACAATTCAAGTACTTCAAGCAAAACAGGGTGCAACTTCTCCAAAGGGTTGGGAATTTGATAAAGGCGCTATTTATACCGTGTCAGATAACGGAAATGTTTTAAATACAACAATCTTTGAACACTCTTTAGCTCAATTTGGTATGGATTTGTCAAAAGAGTTAGAAAAAAATGTTGCGCAAGAACAAAATTTCTTCCAATTGGTTAAGTATTTGGCAACACATAGAGATATAACAAAGGAAGCGAAGGCATCGTTAGCTATTCAGTTACACGATAAAATTGCACTTCCTGTAACAACTATTGTGTTCGTGTTAATTGGTGTGCCACTTGCGATTACACCACCTCGTGTAAGATATAATAGAGGCTTCTTGTTTAGTATTTTGATTATCTTCTTCTATTATTTACTAAGAGCTTTGTCAGTTTCCTTTGGTGAAGCTGGCGCACTACCGCCATTCTTCGCAGCGTGGATTCCAAATATTTTAATTGCAATTGTTGGTAGTTATTTATACTACAAAAAAGTTTACACAATCACATAATTAGGCAATTTTTCATGTTTATCTCCGTTAAATAGCATGTGTAGATAAAGGAGTTTTCATGGAAATCGGCGGAATAAAGATTGGAATTCCAACCTTCAGAGCCAAAATAGATGATAAGAATAAACCCCTAGCAAACTTGAACGAACCTGTTCAAGATACTTTTGTGTCTTCTACTAATAAAAAATTTAGTGCATTAATTTATAAAGATATCTACGAAATGGGTAAAGATGTTGGAGATAAAAAGTTCTCTAACAAAGTAAAAATGGCTATTTCAAAACTTCCAAGTAATGCATATCCAACAAAATTTGATCCAAGCAAAGAATTTTCTTTAATCTGTGCAAAAAGAGGTATGGAAAATCCTGAAATGGTTGTAAATCTTGTAAAACCTGTTGGTGATATTTATTCTTTTGATGCAAAAACAGCTGATATGATTTCTAAAACTCACCGCGAAGTTAAAGAGACAAAAGATAATAAAACCGCTATTGTAATCACACAAACGGAAGATTTCAGAACAAATACAGTTGTAACTAAAAAAGAATCTTTTGATTATAAAACAAGCGAATTTATTTTAGATGAGCAGACTGTCGTTAAAAACGATAAAAACGGCAAAATGCTTAGAAAAGAAACAATGACGCCTTCTCAAATTAAAGGTATGTATGATGTTACATACACTTATGCGAATGGCACTACAAAAGAAGTTGCAAAATCGACAATAGATGAAAAAACAGGCATCAAAACAATAAAAAAAGATATGAAGTCTGAAGACGGAACAAGAACACAATTCTTGTATGAAGATGACCCTCAAGGTAACAGAATTATTGATTATAAAGTTACTGATAAAGACGGTAAAGTTTTGATGAAAAACTCTCAATCTTTTGAAGTCTTAGATGATAATCACTTTATCTCATCAAAAGATAATAGAAAATATGAAATTAAAACAGTAGGCAAAACTTTATCTGTAAAAGATTTGTTCACTGAAAAAGAAACCTCAATCAACTTTAATAAAAAATGTCTTTGGAGAAGAAATACTGTTGTTGATGCTTTGAAAAAAGTTCCTGGAGATGAGCTTTTTGAAACAGTTTACAGCATAAGTCATTTTCAAGGTATAAAAAACTCTTTGGATTCAAGTTTCAGTCCAACGTCAAAGGGTGTCAAGGTCGGTGATGACATGTTTATATTCTTGCACGAATTAGGTCATGCCAAGGACCACCAAACTCAGAAGGGCTTATTCAAACTTCTTAAAGATAGAAGATACACAGATAACAAAGATATCCAAACAGCATACTTAAAAGAACGTGAAACATTTAATAAATACCATTCTGACGAAGAACGTGAACATGTAGCATACTTTACACAAGCAAAAGGTCACTATAACGGTGCTTCAGGTGGTTTAATGGAGCTTGTTGCAGAGACAAACGCTTTAACAAAAACATATACAGGTGAAAAAGTTCAAAGTTTAAGCCCTAGAACTCAATATCTACAACAACATTTTCCAAGAACAATTTCTGCAATCTGCAATGAAATGAACTTGAATGACGAAATCGAAGCAATAGAATATTATGGAACATAATAAAGGAAAGAAATGAAAACGCAAAAAATAACTTTTGGATTACCAAAAATTAATTTTACGGGAATAAAAATAAATAAGCCATTAGCAAATTTGAATGAACCAATTCGAGATACTTTTGTATCTTCTAAAAAAGTCCAAAACCCAACTGAAAATGAGGCTGTAAATATTGTTGCTGGCATGAAAAATTCAGAAGGTAAACCTAGATTTTCTGAAAAAGAAGTTAATGACTTCAAAATTTCTTGTGCGACAAAAGCTTTAGATTTTGAAACTGTGAACACTTTCAAAGATAATACAGAATTCCCAATGTCTAGCATGAAAGCTGTTTATAGAATGGGTAAAGAGTTAAAAGATGATAAATTTAATGAAAAAGTTTTAAACGCAATATCTAAATTACCACAGGGCGTAGAAGCAAGAGAATTTAAACAAAATGAATATGAACCTGAAAAAGAGTTTACCCTAGATTGTAGTTATAAAGGAAAATTTAAGTTTGATGCTAAAACTACTGAAATGATAGCTAAAACCGAGTGTGATTTTAGTAATTTAAAAGATGATATAAAGAAAGAATCAGATTTTAGAAATAATACAGTTACAACAGTAAAAAGACGTTATAATTTTGATGCGGTGAGATACGATATCCTTGAACAAACCGTTGTAAAAAATGATAAAAACGGTAACATGCTTAGAGAAGAAAAAATGACACCTTCTCAAGTTAAAGGTATGTATGATGTTGCATATACTTACGCAAACGGAAAAACAAAACAGGTTTCTAAAGCAACTGTTGACGAAAAGACAGGTATAAAAACAATCAAGCGTGATATGAAGTCTGACAACGGAACAAGAACTCAATTTTTATATGAAGATGACCCACAAGGCAACCGTATTGTAGATTATAAAATTACAAATAGAGATGGTAAAATTTTAATGGGATTGTCTCAATCGTTTGAAGTTGTTGATGACAACCATTTTATTTCTTCAAATAATGGTTACAAGTATGACATTAAAACTGATGACAAAAAACTTACAGTAAAAGACTTACATCACGATAGAGAAGTTTCTCTTGATTTTGAAAAGAAATTTGAAGGTGATAAAAAGAGCTTAATCAGCTTGATAAAGAAAGTTCCAGGAAATGAATTGTTTGAAACTGTTGACAATTTAGGCAAAATGGAAAGCACTGATAGCGTATATCAAGCTGGATTTTCACCTGTATCAAAAGACGTTTCTATAATGGATAATTTGTTTATATTTTTGCACGAGTTAGGTCATGCAAAAGATGCCCAAAAACAAAAAACTTATAGAGAAAAATTGCTTGGCGAAAATAAAATGTTTACGGGAAGCAAGGATATTCAAGAAACATACTTAAAAGAACGTGAAACCTTCAATAAATACCATTCAGAAGTAGAACGAGATCATGTTTCATATTTTACTCAAGCAAAAGGACACTATGGCGGTAAATGGGGCGGATTAGCTGAAGTGGTTGCCGAAACAAATGCCATTACAAATACAATTGCAGATGGAAAAATTTCTTTAGGAGTTCGTGCACAATACTTACAACAGTACTTCCCCGAAACAATTGCAAAAATTCACGATGCAATGAATTGGAAAGATGACCTTGATGCAATTGAATACTATGGAACATAGTGTTTAAGATAAAGTCTTTTTTAAGCGCCGCGAAAAACGAAGTTTTTCGCGGCGCTTTTCAATTCCTCAATTTACCCAACTGTCGAATGTATAAAATGATTTATTTTTTATACTTTGAATATGAAAGTTATAGTTATAGGCGCTGTTGCAGCGGGTTCAAAGGCGGCAGCCAAATTAAAACGTTTAAAACCAGATTGGGAAGTTGTAATTTATACAGCTGATACTAATGTTGCATATTCTGAATGTGGTTTGCCATATTATATTGGCGGTGCTTTTGCTGATATAAATAATCTTGTTGTGCGAACTCCAAAAGCCTTTGAAAATAGCGGAATTGCTATTAAGTTACAACACAAAGTAGAAAAAATTGATTCAAATACAAAACAAATTCTTGTTAAAAACCTTGTAACAGGTGAAGAATTTACGGATACTTATGATAAATTGATTATTTCAACAGGCGCTAGAGCCTTTGTCCCAGAGGCTTATAAAACCAATTTGAAAAATGTTTTTACCCTTAGAAATTTAGAGGACGGTTTTGCAATAAAGCAAGCTATCTTACAAAGCAAAAAAGCTGTAATTCTAGGTGGTGGATATATTGGTATTGAAATGCTAGAAGCCTTTGTAAAACAGAATTTGCAGACAACGTTAATTCATAGTCGCGATAATATTATGTCGATTTTTGATCCTGATATGTCAGAAGCTATTCAAAAACATGTTATACAAAGAGATTTAGAAAGCATTAGAATTATCGACAACGACACTATTGCTGAAATACAAGGCGATGATGTAGTAAAAAGTGTCATTACCAAGAACGGAGTAAAAATTGACACAGATTTGGTTCTTTTATCAATTGGTGTAAAACCAAATGTAGAGCTTGCAACCTCTGCTGGGATTGCATTAGGCGAAACAGGCGCTATAAAAGTAAATTCTAAAATGGAAACTAATCTTCAAGATATTTATGCTTGCGGTGATTGTGTTGAAAAGTATAATATAGTTGCAGATGCGCCATGTTGGATTCCGCTAGGTTCTACTGCAAACAAGGAAGGTCGTTGTTGCGCAATAAATGTTGCAGGCTTAAATGAAGATTTTACAGGTGTTTTAGGCTCTGCAGTTTCTAAATATTTTAATTTTACTATGTCAATGACAGGTTTAACCGAAACTGATGCTAAAAAATATGGTTTTGCCCCTGTTTCTGTGATAGTTAAAAAGAATGACAAGGCAGGCTATATGCCGAATGCAAAGCGAATTACACTCAAACTTGTTGCGGATAGAACAACAAATCGAATTTTGGGTGCGCAAGGAATTGGCACAGGTGATGTTGATAAGCGCATAAACACTCTCACTTCAGCACTTTTGTCTAAAATGACGCTACAAGAATTTGTGGGTGACGATATAACTTACGCCCCACCATTTTCTACAAGTATAGACTTGATGCTGAACGCAGCTCAAAAATTAATCCACAAACTAAGCATGCATTAATTTTACGCTAGAGCTAGGTTTACCCATTTTTAATAGGATTTTTACTACTTTTGGCATTTGACAAACAAAAGAGTATTTACCTTTAGAAATAGAGCATCTTGAGCAATCGCAACCTAATTGGTAGCATTCTAACGCTTGTTCTGTCCAATTTTGAGTAATAGAATCAGAGATTTCACCGTTGTTTTGCGGTTCAAATTCTTCATCAACGTATTCATTTACGAATTTAATACTTAAAGACATTTTCCTATCCCCCAATAATCCCCTACTCAGATTATTTCTTTACACACTCATTGTAAAAGATAACTTTGAAATTTTAATCCTCTAAATAGATGAAATTCCTATTGACAAATATATACCGTTCGGTATATAATCCATGCTATGAAAACGACAGATAATAAAAATAAAATATTATCAATAGCGCTAGATTTGTTTTCTAGCAAGGGTTATGACGCAGTTGGCGTTCAAACTCTTTGCGAAAAATCAGGCATAACAAAACCGACTTTATACTACTATTTTGGAAACAAAGAAGGAGTTTTAAAAGAGGTTTTGAAGGCTAATTATGAAAAATTAAACGATTTGCTTGACAAAAATGCACATTATACCCCAAATGCCAAAGTGTACGAAAAGGACGTTATACTTACGTTAACGACTGTTGCACAGGCATACTTAAAGTTTGCGAAAGCAAACCCAAAATTCTACAAAATAGTGCTAAACGCAACATTTGCCCCAGATTGCGGAAGCCTAAGCAGAATTGCCAAAGATTTGAACAATGTTCAGTTCCAAATTATTGAAAAAATGTTCAAGTCAATGGCGCGAATTCACGGAAACATGAAAGGCTCTGAAACTCGCCTAGCGTGGACTTTTATCGGCTTGATTAATACGTGTATCGCTCTAAAAAAGCAAGACAGCATTAATGAATTCGTAAAACAGTTTATGCATGGTATTTTCAGCTAGTAAAAATTTTTTTGAAGTAAATATACCGAACGGTATAGAAAGGAGAAAAACATGTGGGCTGAAGAAAGCAATTTTTATCACATTTACCCCTTAGGATTATGCGGAGCAGAGGACAAAAACCGCTTTAATGGTGAGGTTCAGCATAATCTTTATAAAATTAAAGAACAAATTGAACACCTTAAAACGCTTGGTATCAATGCAATTTACTTTGGTCCAATCTTTGAAAGTACCGCTCATGGCTATGATACAGCCGATTATTACAAGGTTGATTCTAGATTAGGAACGAACGATGAATTTAAGGAATTATGTCTGAAACTCCATAATAACGGTATTAAAGTAGTTATTGATGGTGTGTTTAATCACGTTGGACGTGACTTTTGGGCTTTTAAAGATGTTCAAAATAATAGAGAGAATTCTCAATATTGCAATTGGTTTAATCTTGATTTTGCCTCAAATAACAGTTATAACGACGGTTTCAGCTATCAAGATTGGGAAGGTTGTAGTGATCTTGTAAAATTGAACTTAAAGAACCCGAACGTCAAAGAGCATCTGCTTAATGCGGTAAAAAGTTGGGTGAAAATATTTGATATTGATGGTTTGAGACTTGATGTTGCCTATTGTTTAGATGAAGACTTTATTAGAGAACTTCATAACTTCTCAAAGGCTTTAAAATCAGACTTTTGGCTATTAGGCGAAGCTGTACATGGTGATTATAACAGGCTTGCGAACCCTGAAATGCTTGACAGTGTAACTAACTATGAGTGCTATAAAGGGCTGTATTCGAGCTTCAATGATAAGAATATGTTTGAAATTGCGCACTCTGTAAAACGTCAAGAAGGCTTGTACAAAGGAAAACACCTATATTCATTTCTTGATAATCACGATGTGAGCCGGATTGCAAGCAGTTTGAATAACAAAAATTGGTTAAAGCTAGTATATTCGCTTATGTTCACCCTTCCAGGAGTGCCAAGTATTTATTATCAAAGTGAATTTGGAATTGAAGGTGCTAAAACTCAAGGTGATAAAGCCCTTAGACCTAGTTCAAAATATTTTGGTTACAGTGATTTAACGATGCACATTAAGAAGCTATGTGAGTTAAATAAACGTTTCAAAGCCTTTATTTATGGGCAATATGAGGAAATTAAATTGAAAAATGAATTTTTCTGTTTTGCGCGTAAGTTAAATGATGAAAACGCGGTATGTGCGATAAACATTTCAAATCAGCCAGAGCAAATTTCGTATAACGGCTTTGACGCTGTCATTCCACCTAACAGTGAGCGCATATTTGTTAACAATCAATGCGTTTCAGCTTCGTGTACGTAGGAATGCGTACGTAAAAATACGTACGTTTTTATACGGACAAAATTTCACAAAAATATTTTTTAATAAAATCTACTTATTTTTTCATATTTTTCCTCACAAAATGGCGCGAAATTTTTTACAAAAAATTTCGCGCCTCAGAATTAAAATTTAAAAATCAAAATTAATATTCAATACCTTCTCTTGCTTGAACACCTTTATTCCAATAATGTTTAATTGGTTGAATATTTGAAACTAAATCTGCTGCATCAATAATGCTTTGGTGTGCATTTCTGCCTGTAAGAACGATTTCAACGTTTTCAGGTTTATTTTTTATAGTTTCAAGTACATCTTTTTCATCAACCATGTTCAAATCGATTGCGATGTTCATCTCATCAAGAATTACAACGTCTGTTTCGCCACTGTTGATAATCTTTTTAGCGTCTTCCCAGCCTTTTTGCATGATAATTTTGTCGTTTTCTGTTTGGTTTGAAGTGTAGACAATTCTATCAAGCCCAGCTTGGTTTAGACGAAGATTTTTTCTTAAATCTGGTTGAAGTTTGTTGAAGGCTTTAACCTCGCCGTAATTATCGCCACCCTTTGTAAACATAGTGATTGCAACTTTTTTACCTTGACCTAACGCACGAAGTGCAAGTCCCATAGCCGCAGTTGTTTTACCCTTGCCGTCGCCTGTATAAACTTGAACGTATCCTTTATCTTTTTTGCCTGCGTTACCTTTAAAAGTTACGTTTGCGGTGTATTTTAAGTTTTGAATACCCAAGAATGCCAAATGTGACAAGGCAGCTTGTTTGAATGGTGAAGTTACATTAGGGTTTTGATTGAATGCTTGTTCAGGTTGTTTATTTTCAACTTTTTTGTTGTTATAAGTTGCTTGAGCAGGGTTCATGTAGTATTGAGTGGCAATATTATTAACTTTCATTATTTTCTAATTCCTTATATTCTTATAAACACTAACTTTGAGGGGGTTATGCCAATTCTGAAAGTGAATCAAATTTTAGCAAAGTGAAGATTTGAAGTCTTTGGTCTTTAGTCAAATTACCAGGGTGTTCTTCGTTGATTGGCAAGTTTTTAGGTTCGATTTCAAGTTGTTTACAAGCATCATCAAGGGTTTTCATATAAGTATCTAGTTCTTTTTCGCTCATAGCATCTTTAAGTTCTTCTCTCATCAAAGCCATAGCATCTTCGTTTGAAAATTCTTTTTTAGGACTTTTTTCAAAAACATCTTTGTCCAAAGTTTTAAGTGCCATTTTGGGTGTAGATTTAACAGGGTTAGACACGCGTTGAGTTTGTGCTACTTGGGGTGCTTGAAAAGCGATTGGTGATAATTTCATAATTTCTCCTTATATGTGATAGTCTAGTTTGTATATTTTTCAACGATACGGGTAATGCTAAATATAACTTCCATTAGGGTATGCTATTTCGCTTGTATAAATCAGAAAGGGGCAATAATCAATCAGAGTTTATTCCCTATTCCTGTCTCGAGGTTGAAAACAAATAAGCATTCCGACTGTAACGGCTGCGGACCAGCGAGGGATTTTCACCCAACTTTCCTTACTTGTTGGTATAATTTTATACCAAACATGTTTTCTATGAAACATGCATATTTACATGAATTTACAATTTTAACGGTTGAAAAATTTGAAAAATAGTTTATAATAAAGGTATGGGGCATGACAATTGCCGTTGTCATATCCTATTTAAGAAGTCAAGCGACATCTAACGTTTCAGTTGGGTGTCGTTTTTTATTATGAAAATGATTAAAAATAATATTAATAAATTAATATTTATATCATTCATAACATCACCTCCTTTTCTTATAAACTCTCAGCCGAAGTCAAGTTTTTGTGTTGTGCTGGAGTTTTAAAGAAAATAGGATTGCCCAGGGAAAAATCATATCATAATATTTGTTAAATGTACATATATAAATTTATGTACTTGCACTTATTTTGTTAATTGCTTTGTTTGAAACACTTGAAAAATTCAGAAAATAGTTTATAATGTAAATACAGGGGCGGTAGTTCCCGCTACCATCAACTGTATAAAGAAGTCGGAATGGCGTTATCTCTTACGAGAGGCGCCATTTTTTATTATGTATAAAATCAAAAAAATCATTATTAATGTTAAATTGATATTTTCCATAATGACCTCCTTTCTTTCGGAACAACCGACCGAAATCGGAATTAAAATGTTGTGTCGGAGTTCTTTAGAAAACAGGCTAGCCCCATGGAATGATTATACCACAATTTTAACTAAATGTACATATATGATATTTATCAAATATATTTTGAGAACGTTTAAAAGATCCCGTGTCGTAGCACGGGATGACATAAAGTTAAATGCTTTTATCTGATGATTAAAAAAGGGCGGTGATGAAATCACCGCCCTTTTTGTATTTATAACTTATTATTCATGCAAAACGACATTGTCTTTTGTTGATTTTTTCACATCAATCACGCGTTGGTTTGAGCTTCCAACCCAATGCAAATTATTATCGTTCAACTTTTGAACAAATTCGCCGTCAATCAAAACGTCAATATCTTTTATACCGTCTAAGTCGCAGATATCTTCCCAAGAGTATCCTGTATAAAGCCATACAGTCTTTTCTGGAAGTTCTGATTTAATCTTTTTAATCAATCTGAAAATTTCTGAACGGTTATTTGGAAACAATGGATCACCACCGCTGAAAGTTATGCCAGAAATGCTTGGAACTTTTAATGCTTCAAATAACTCGTCTTCAGCCTCTTGGTCAAAAGGTAATCCGCTTTTTTCGTCCCATGTAATCGGATTTTGGCAACCTTTACATTTGTGGTTACAACCAGCAACCCAAAGTACAGTTCTTAATCCGTCACCATTAAGCATATCTTCTTTTGTAATATTGTGGTAATTCATTAATCTCTTTCCAAATCTTGTTTTGTTATAATTATGGGTTTTGATTTTTAATCAAAACCCATTAAATCTTTTGTTGTCTTGCTCGTTCGCGTTTAACGGGAACTTTAGAGCCATACAGAATTATTCGGGCTTGCATAGCTTTAGACCCCACCCTCGCGTTAAACGCAACCGTTCACAATTAAAACGCAAACTCCAACCGTTTCCGTTTGTAATTGTTCACCTTTCGCTTCGCTCATTGCTCTGCTCGGGTGGCTACATACTAACTCTATCTTTGATTTCTTCCATTTTTGCTTCGTTCAAGCGAGTATCACCTTTAACTCTTGAATATGACAAGTAGCCGTTCATTCTATCAATTTTTGTTAGGTTCTTGCTACCGCATTTTGGACAAACATCCATATTCAATTCTTGGTGTCCGCAATCATCGCAGTATGAAAGTGATAGGTTTACGCCTTCGTAGAAACCTTTATCCATAGCTCTTTTAATCAAAGTTTCGATAGCTTTTGTATTATAAGAGATTGGATATTTTACGTATTGAATTTTACCACCGTTCATCAATTCCCAGAAACGTCCTTCTAAGTCTTGTTTTTCCAATGGTCCAATTTTTTCTGTAACGTGGCAGTGGAAACTGTTTGAAACATAACCTCTGTCTGAAACTTTTTCAACTACGCCATATTTTTTACGGAATTGTTTAACTTGTAAACCGCATAAGTTTTCAGCTGGAGTACCATAAATTGCATATAAGTTTCCATCTTCTTCTTTGAATTGGTTTACTTTGTTGTTAATGTATTCCATTACTTCTAAAGCGAATTGACCGTCTTCAACTAATGACTTGCCGTTGTGCAATTCTTGTAATTCGTTTAATGCTGTAATACCGAATGATGCTGTTGAAGATTTCAAGATAGGTTTAATTTTGTCGTGTAAACCTAAGTGACCGCCGTAGAAACCACCTTCGCAGAAGCCAAGAGGGTTGATTGACGCTCTCATTTCGCCAAGGTAATCGTAAGTACGTTTGTGTAAGTTTCTAATCATTTCCATATAGTAATCAAGAACTTCATAGAAATCTTTACCTTCTTTTTGAGCTTTAGCATAAATCATTGGTAAGTGTAAGCTAATAGCACCAATGTTAAATCTACCAACGAATACAGGTTTGTCGTTTTCATCAGCAGGTTTCATTCCGCCTCTTTCATACCAAGGTGAAAGGAAGGCTCTGCAACCCATTGGTGAAATTACTCGTTTGTATTTTTTGTACATGCTTGCAATGTAGCCTTCGCCTGTCATTGACAACCAATCTGGATACATTGATTTTTTAGAACATTCAACACCTGCGTCAAATAAATCTTCCAATTCTCCACCTTTGCCGTGAAGTTCTTCGTCGTATAAGAATACGATTTTAGGGAATAATACAGGTTTTTTATTGTTCTTTTTGCCTTGACCTTCTTGTCTTACTTTTAACATCATTTTTGATGCCATTTTTTCAAACATTTCAGTACCAAGACCTAATGTCATTGTAATAAATGGATAATCACCACGGCTAGATGCTACTGTGTTGAATTTGTATTCCCAGCCTTGGAAACCATCGTGTAAGTCTTTTTCTACGTCTTTAATTGCTTCTTCTTTAGCTTTGTGAGTATCAACACCCATATCAACATATCTTTGATAGTTTTTGTTGAAGGTTTTTTGAGCGAATGGAGCTAAAATTTTGTCAACTTCTGGAACTGTAAAGCCACCGTATTGTTGGCTTGCAGCTGCCATTACGATATCACCAATTACGTCGAAAGCAACTTCTAATGTTTTTGGTTCGTTGTACCACAAGTTACCCATTTCAAAACCGCCTTTTAATACGTTTGCAACGTCGAATAAACAGCAGTTCATTGTGTCACGTCTTGCTGACATATCGTGAATGTAGATATATCCGTCACGTGTTGCTTGTAATTCTGGTACTGTTAAAAAGAATTTTTTGTATAATTCTTTGTTCAATTGATTGAAAATTAATGAACGTTTTGTTGAAACTAACGCAGAGTCAGAGTTTGAGTTTTCTTTATCTCCGATGTACATAATTCTTTGACTTTCTTGGTATACTTTGTCTAGCATATTTACAAAGTCGATTTTGTAGTCACGATAGTTTCTGTAACTTTTTGCAACTTTTGGATTTACGTTTTCTAATGCGTTTTCTACAATGCAGTGCATTTTGAAAATTTCAATTTCGTTTTGGCGTGATTCTAAAACGCTCCAATTTACGTAGTTGCAAATGTCTTCTAATTCTTTATCTGTAAATTCAACAAGCATTCTAGCAGCTGATTTTTTAACCGCTTTAACTACTTTTTGAACATCATAATCTTCTTTTGTGCCGTCTTTTTTGATAACTTTTACATTATTTACAGCTAGTTTTGATGCGATTTCTACGATTTTACTAACGGGTTTTACTGCATTTAATGATTTCGGCTTTGTTATTGATGATGCAGATTCTTCGTTAATTTGTACAACTTTTCCATTGTCTAATTGTGGCATTAATTAATCTCCTTTTTTACGAAAAGAAGGCAGAAATAGGATAAATTTCTATGCTCTTTTTGTTACGTTCCCGAATTCCTGTCCCTGAGGTATATCATACTACTTAAGTGCCGGCTATTACGGCTTCGGACCTGCCGATGAATTACACATCACATTCCTTAAATACTACACTGATATTATAGCAAAAATTTCAAAGGCATGGAAGATTTTTTAACAAAATTTAATCTGTTTGATGTATTTAATTTTTGAATGTTTTTGGTATTTACAGACGGGTAAAGGCTTACAGATTAAGAAGTTTTGTAAAGTTGTTTTTGTGTCTAATTTTGCCCACTATAAAATTGTTGAAACTCAATATATTAGGCTCTTGGGTGGGCTTGTTCAAATACGTCTTGCAAGTGTTTTGTTGATACATGTGTGTAGATTTGTGTATTTGATATGCTGGCATGCCCCAAAAGCTCTTGCACAACCCTCAAATCTGCACCGTTTTCAATCAAATGCGTTGCAAAACTGTGACGAAACATGTGTGGTGTAACGTGTTTGGGAAGTTCAATGTTTTCAACTACACTGTTTATAACGTTTCTAACTGTTTTATTCTGCAATCGATAACCCGTATTATTTATAAAAACAGGTGTAGAATCTGTAATTGGTTCAAGTGGAAAACCTTTTGCAACAAGTGGTCTGGCTGTATTAATATAACTTTCTAAATATTCTTTTGCTTTATCAGAAATTAATACAATTCTTTCTTTTGCACCTTTACCAAAAACTGTAATCTCATTGTTTTCTAAGTTTAAATCACCGAAATTAAGTCCGCTAAGTTCTGAAATACGCATACCTGTTGCCCATAAAAGTTCAAGTATAGTGCGGTTTCTGTACCCTGCCGGCGTGTCAATTTTTATGCCGTTCATAATTTTTTCAACTTCTTCTGTTGTTAAAAATTTTGGCAAAGATTTTGGTCGCTTTGGTGCGCTAAGATTGGTTGTTGGGTTTGTGTCAACTAATCTTTCTCTATATAAGTATTTATAAAAAGTTCTGATAGATGCGATTTTGCGGGCTAAAGTAGTCTTTTTGTAATTGAATTTTTGTATAAAGTATAAATAGTCTCTAACTTTTGCAAAATTAACCGTTAAACAAGAGGTGTCGTCAAGCCATAACAAATAGCTCATAACGTCAGAATAATACGCTTTTGCAGTATGTTTTGAAAAGTTTTTTTCAACCAAAAGGTATGTTTTATAATCTTCTAAATATGTTTTTGACTCTTTATTTAGTGACATAATATTCCTACTTACGCACGATTTTTTTTCGTTAGCGCTATTATACAATATTTTTGTATAATTTAGAAATAATTTACAAAATTGAGGATAAGAAATGAGATTAAGCAAAACTTTAGTTATTACAAGTGCGGTTATTGGGCTTGTTGCAAGCGGTTTTTATGCAGATGTTCAAGCAAAACCTAGAAAAGTTCAAAAACCTAGCCAAAAAGTTGTAAAAGTTCAAATTGCAAAAACTTATAACGATATTGACAAGATGATTGATTACGGTAATTATGCAACAGCAGACAGACTTTTGAACGATTTGCTAAAGAAAAATCCGAACGACATTAGCGCTCGTTCTCTTTACATTATTTCTCTTGCAAAGCAAGAAAAATTTGATGTTGCTCAATCTCAATTAAATCAATATTTACCAAAATTCTCAAAAAATGCTAATCTTCATTACGCTCAAGGTGTTTTACTTGTTAAGCGACAAGCAAGTTCTGATATGGAATACAGGGAAAAATCAGAAGATCTTTTAAAACGTGCACAAAATGAGTTTAACACAGCTTTAATCATCAATCCTCGATATTATCAAGCCTACAATGCTTTAGGCGTAATTGAATTGAACACAGGAAATTGGAACAAAGCGCGTCAATACTTTGGTAGAGCGTTAGAAGTTGACCCAAATTACGCAACTGCAATTGATAATTTAGGCACTGTGGATTATTTACAAGGTAATCACGATTTGGCTCAAAAACGCTTTATGAAAGCAATTGCACTAAATCCAAATAGTTCAACTGCATATTTTCACTTAGCGCAAGTTTATGATAAAAAATCTGGTTATTCAAAGGCATTAGATGCTTTAGACCATTCGTTAAGAATTAAAGGTAATTCTTCTGTTGCATACAATTTGCGCGGAGAAATCCTAAAAAAACAAGGTAACGAAACTGCTGCGATTGAATCTTTCAAAAAATCAATTGCTTTAAAACCTGAAAATACAAAGCCTTACATCAATTTGGCTAAAATTTATGAACGCAGATTTGACAACGAACTTGCGATTGCAAATTTGAAATCAGCATTAGCAGTAAATCCTGCACAATATTCAGTAAAATTGAAGGTCGGCGAATTATCTTTGTTGAAAGGTGATTACAACGAATCTTTAAAATATTATTCATCACTTGTTGGTGTTGAAGGTTACAACGCAGATGCATTAAAAGGTATGGCAAACGCTTACTTTGCACAAGTTCGAGACACTGCAAGCAAGAGCGCAACTGCTAACAAAAAGGAATTGCAAACTGCTTACAACAACATTGAAAAGGCACTTCAAGCAAATCCTAACGATTTAGATTTATATCTTGCAAAACTAAAAATGGCAAAACTTATAAACCAAGAAAAAGCAACTCAAGAAACTTTAGACAAAATTATAAAAGCACCTGTTAGAGGCTTGAACGACCTGCTTGCTAAGGGTGATGCGTATTACGCAATGAATAAATATCAAGATGCGAAGAAAACTTTTGAAAAATCAGTTGTATTCGCAGAAAGTTTAGATGATTATTTGTACGTTGCTGAAATTTTGACTTATGACAAATTTTATCCAAGTGCAAAAGATGTTCTAAGAAAGGCTCTAATCGTTGATCCAACAAACGAAGAAGCTGTTCATAATTTAAACTACATTATGAATATGGAACGTCAATCAGAGTCTTTATACAAAGATGCAAAATTCTTCCAAAAGAAGGATAAAAACAGAGTTTTTGCAAGAGAATATGCTCTAAAAGCTCTAGATTATAACCCAACAAACTATGATGCAGCTCTTTTGAGCGCAAAATTATGCGAAAAACAAAAACATTATGTTGAAGCAATTGACGCATACAAAGTGGTTGCAGGGTTAGAAGTTAAGCCAAGAAAAATCAAGAAAATGAACAAAAAAATTGTAAAACTTGAAAAGAAATTGGCTAAAATCGACAAACGTTACATGAAAAAAGAAAATAAAGAATTTAAAAAATGTCAAGACAGATCAACGCTAAGTTTATAATAAGTGCAGAAAAATTAAGCCAATGCCCGAATTTCACACTTGCTGAATTTCCGCTTTTAGGTCGTTCAAATGTTGGTAAATCTTCATTTATCAACTGTTTGAGCAACAACAAAAAATTGGCTAAAACCTCAAATACCCCTGGGAAAACAAGATTAATAAACTTCTTCAACTTCTCTGAACAGTTTATGATTGCAGACCTTCCGGGGTATGGTTATGCGAAGGTTTCAAAAGAGGCTCAAGCTAAATGGCAACGCTATTTGGAAGAATACCTTTTGAATCGTGAACAAATTCGCTCGCTTGTGCAACTTGTTGACGGCAGGCATGAACTTCAAAAAAACGATATTCAAATGCGCGAATGGGTTAATGCGTACGAAATACCGATTTTTACAGTAGTTACAAAAATGGATTACGTGCCTAAAAACAAAGTTTTGAATGTTTTAAAATCAGTAGAAAAACAATTCGGCGGAGTTGTTTTGCCGTTCAGTGCAATCGATAGACGCTATTGCGATGATATTTTTGCACACCTTTTGGAATTGAGTAATACTAAAGAAGAATAATGCGACCCTGAAACGAGTTCAGGGTTGTATATGTCAAGTAATTCGGTGACAAAATTACTAATAAAAAAAGTATAATTAG